>NZ_JBPOEU010000013.1:0-118465 GCF_051251695.1 Maritalea sp.
AGGGCTAGGTATCAGAACGCCTGTACAATTTATGCCCCATTTAGCAATAGAACAATTTTGAGATCAGTCGATTTGTCCACATTGCAGCCATTACTGCACTTTCGAAAATGGTAATTTTCTAGCGCGGAACAACTTCCATTCATCAAACTCAAGGTGACACCAGTAATAGCGCTCACTAAAAAACCACTACCCCTCAGGGTTGGCCAACATATCAGCGGTCACTTGGAGGTAATAAAGGTTCACGATCTCATAGCAGATGACGATCTCTTCATTTTCTGGATCATAATACGCGTTCTCTTGACCGCACATTTTTCCGATGAATTTAACGGCACGGGGTAGTTCGATTGTGCTTGTGATCTCTTCGGCAATTGTTTCCATAATTTGCGATTGCTGCAACAGTTCGGCAGCGCCAGCTTCTTCTTCGCTGGGCTCTTCATAAGAAACAGTGATCGGTTGGCCGTTGCTGCCTTGAGTGATGAAAGTCTCGTTTAGGCGCTGCCAATTGCCAGAAATTTGTTCATAGTCAAAGCTGCAGCTTTCCTGACGCTCAGGGTCAATGCCCACTTCGTCTGCCACATCGCCAAACAAGTCCGGGTCTGAACCAACCATCAGGCAAATAACTTGAAACGCTCGTTGCAGGTCTAAACTATGCACATCATAAAAGGCTTCATCTTCGATTTCTGGCGCGGCTTCATTGTTTGAGTAAAAGAAGGAGTTCGCGGAATCGATCAGCGCCGCGTCTTTTTCATCATCTTGCGCGTTCAACATCATAATGGTGGCAATATTGTCCGCTGCGTCTTCTTCTTTGCCCAAAATGGGCAGTTGAAAATGCGCGACCAGCAAATGACCAATCTCATGATAAAGCGTGACTGCAGTGGCGTTTATCGCAAAATCCGCGGCTGCGCCTAGTTGCTCGTCGGTAAGTTCTTGAGCGCTAACCGGTGCAGTAAAAACCAAGCCGCAAGCAAGTCCAAGTGCCAATCCAAAATGCTTCATAATGTTCCCTTATCGCGCTGCTTGTTCTGCTACTGCTTTTTCCAATGCATCAGTTTTATCTAACCAATCAGCTTCTGCCAATTCGATTTTTTGCAAAATATCAGCGCGGTCTTTGCCCAATTGCACGGCTTTTGATTGATCATTTTGAAACAGTTCAGGATCACCTAGCTCATCATCGAGCTTTTTGACGTCCTTGTTTAGCTTGCTCACCAAAGCATCTAGCGCTTTGATTTCTTTGCGCAACGGCGAAAGCTCTGCCCGAAGTGCTGCCGCTTGCTTGCGGTCTTTTTTTCTGTCTGCTGGGCTTTGGTTACTTCCCCGATCACCCTTTTTATCGCCCTTACCGCCAATAATTGAGCGCTGATAGGTATCAAGATCATAATCGCAAACAGAAATGGTGCCGTTTTCTGCAATCCAAAGCTGATCAACTGTCGCTTCGATCAAGTGCCTGTCGTGGCTGATGATCAAAACAGCGCCTTCATATTCGTTAAGGGCCTGCACAAGCGCATCTCGGCTATCAATGTCTAAGTGGTTGGTTGGTTCGTCCAAAATCAACATGTTGGGGCCAGAGAAGGTGATTAACCCCATCAATAGCCTTGCGCGTTCACCACCCGAAAGGTTTTCGGCCAATGTGTCCATTCGCGACGTATTCAAACCCATTTGGGCAATACGAGAACGTCGTTTCGCTTCGCTGTCATAAGGCATAAGCTGCTCAACATGCTCAATCGGGGTTTGCTTAGGTTTGAGCATATCCATTTGGTGTTGGCCAAAATGGGCAATTTCAAGTTTACGTGCCTTATTCAGGTATCCGTTTTGCAATTGCAATTCACCAGCGAGCAGTTTGGCAAAGGTGGATTTACCGTTGCCGTTGACCCCAACCAGGGCAATCCGATCTTCGGGATCAATGCGTGCGTTGATGTTGCTCAAAATGCGCGTTTCACCATAACCAGTGGCCGCATCCCGCAAGTCGATGATCGGGGCAGATACGGCACGCTTAGGCTGTGGGAACGTAAAGGGGGAAACATGTTCGTCAAACATGGCTGATACAGGCTTAATCTTTTCCATTCGCTTCAAGCGAGACTGGGCCTGCTTAGCCTTTGAGGCTTTCGCACGGAACCGGTCTACAAACGACTGCATATGCGCCAATTGCTCAAGCTGCTTTTCGCGCTGCTTGTTGTTCAATTCCATTTGCAATCGGCGATTGGCTTCAAACTGGTCGTATTTGCCGCGATAAAACGATAAGTCGCCACCTTCCAAATGCACGATGGAATCGACCGCTTTGTTCAAAAGATCACGATCGTGGCTGATCATGAAAACAGTATAGGGATAATTGGCCAGATAACGTTCCAGCCACAAGGTGCCCTCAAGGTCCAAATAGTTGGTGGGTTCATCCAATAGCAACAGATCAGGTTTGGAAAATAGAACGCCCGCCAAAGACACGCGCATCCGCCAACCACCAGAAAGGTTGGCGCAAGGTTCGCCCTGCCGCTCAGCCGAAAACCCAAGGCCTTTCAAAACTGCACTGGCGCGAGCTTCTGCGGAATGGGATTCGATTTCAGCCAACCGCGTGTAAACTTCGCCGATCCGATTAGGGTCTGTTACGGTTTCTGCTTCTTCCAATAGTGCCATGCGTTCTTTATCCGCGCTCAGCACAATATCCATCACGCTGTCGCTGGTCGCAGGTGCTTCCTGCGCCACAGAACCGATCCGAGCGCGTTGGTGAATTTCAAATCCACCGCCATCGGGTGCCAACTCGTTTTGCAATATTTTGAACAGGGTTGTTTTGCCGGAACCGTTCGGCCCAACGAAACCTGCCTTGACGCCAGTTGGCAATGACAGGTTAGCATTTTCGAAAAGTGTGCGACCTTCGATCAAGTAAGTCAGATTTGATATTTGCAGCATAGGTACGTCACATATTTCTAAATTTGTGAAACAAGTCGGAACGATCCGACATATGTTTCAATTGGCGATGGTTTGAAAACTCAAATGGATTTGAGGGTTGTGTACTTGAAATAGGGGCGGGATGGCCATTGTTTTTCTACAACGATTTAAGAAAACCATGTAATTTATGCATTTATAGGTCAATTGGCGCGAAATTGAAGAGGCAACAATCACCATGAACATCAAACTTATCGTTGCTAGCCTGTTGGCTGCGCTGATTGCGCTGGCAATAACTATTTGGGTCAGTCCTGAAACAATCTCGAAACAAAGCGAAACTAACCCGGAACAAAGTGGCGAAAGTTCGGAGTTTTTTGACCCAACAGCGGCCCCAAAAGAAGCAATTCAGCGCGCATGGCGAACCGGGGATAAATCGGTCCAGCTTCAATATACCTACACCGGCCCCAACTCATGTTGGCAAATGGGCAACACCCAATCTCTTTCGGTCGAAGGAGATACGGCCCAACTTACCTTCGTGCCACAAATCCGGGATGGGTTTTGCGCTGAAGTCTTAACCCCCATAACCTTTGATCAAGTGTTTGAAGTACCGAGTGAAATTGAAATTTTGATCGTGGAAGTACATCACCAAGAGGGCGGTTTGATCGAGCGCAATGAGCTATGGATAGAGCCGAGTGCATAAAGACCCGTTCAAACAAACAGAATAAGATCACACTAAGGCTTGTTTCTTGGCGCAAGTCGGCGTAAAACCGCGCCCAAATTCTCCCTGACCCCCTAAGGAACTAAAATGGCTCTGGAACGTACTTTTTCGATCATCAAACCTGATGCAACCAAACGCAACCTTACTGGCAAAATCATTGCTAAATTCGAAGATGCAGGTCTTCGCGTTGTTGCTTCAAAGCGCATCCACATGACCCAAGCACAAGCTGAAGGTTTTTATGCCGTTCATAAAGAACGTCCGTTCTTTGGCGAGCTTGTCGAATTCATGATTTCTGAGCCAGTAGTTGTTCAAGTTCTTGAAGGCGAAAACGCAGTTTTGAAAAACCGCGAAGTTATGGGTGCAACAAACCCAGCAGACGCTGACGCGGGCACGATCCGTAAAGAGTTTGCTCTTTCAATTGGCGAAAACTCAGTTCACGGTTCTGATGCACCTGAAACTGCTGCTGAAGAAATCAAATACTTCTTCTCAGACGATGAACTTGTTGGCTAATCCAAGCTTACTGTTTTGATTTTGAAATTGGCCGTACTCCTTGCTGGAGTGCGGCCTTTTTGGTTTTTGTACCGCTTGACAAATCAGGCCACGCATATGCTCTATGAATTTGTTGAAAACCAATTTATCGAAACAAGTATTCCACATGAATAAGCCGATCCCACGCGAAATCGCGCGCAGCGTCTGCCCACACGATTGCCCATCGACCTGTGCGCTGGACGTTGAAATTATCGACGACAATACAATTGGCCGCGTGCGCGGCGCAAAGGATGATCCCTATACAGCTGGGGTGATTTGCGAAAAAGTCGCGCGATATGCTGAACGTGTGCATCATCCTGACCGCCTGCTTCATCCGCTAAAACGGGTCGGTGCTAAGGGTGAGGGCAATTGGCAACGGGTGAGTTGGGACGAAGCGCTGGACGATATCGCTACTCGGTTTTTAGAAATTGAAGACGAGTTTGGCGCGGAAGCGATTTGGCCCTACAATTACGCTGGGACCATGGGCCATGTGATGCGCGACGGGCTTGAACGGTTGCGTAATTCTAAAGGCTACTCCCGCCAATACGGGACAATATGTTCGATGATCTCTTGGGCCGGGTTTGTCACTGGAACGGGCAAACTGATGGGCGTTAATCCAGAAGAAATGGCCAAGTCAGACGTTGTGGTGATTTGGGGCACCAACCCCGTACACACCCAAGTTAACGTGATGACCCACGCCATGCGCGCGCGAAAAGAACGCGGCGCCAAAATCGTCGTGGTCGATATCTACAACACTGCCACCATGCAGCAAGCTGATATTGGTCTGATTGTACGCCCCGGTACAGACGGCGCGTTAGCGTGTGCTATTATGCATATATTGTTGCGCGACGGGCTCGCTGACCGCGAATATATGAGCAAATTCACAGACTTCTCTGAGGAATTTGAATCTCATCTAAAGGATAAGATACCCGATTGGGCGGCAAATATCACTGGGCTTGATGTGGCGCAAATCGAAGAGTTTGCAGCGCTGGTGGGGCAAAACAAAAAGAGCTTTTTCCGGCTAGGGTATGGCTTTACGCGGCAACGCAATGGCGCAGTTGCCATGCACGCTGCGCTTTCGATACCGGCGATGACTGGCGCATGGTTGAAGGAGGGCGGAGGGGCTTTTCATTCCAACTCTGGCACTTGGGATTTGGACAAGACGGACCTCGAAGGAAAAGACTTGCGCGCAACACCAACTCGTCTGCTGGACATGTGCGAAATTGGTCCAATTCTGACGGGCGACACAAAAGCGCTTAAGTCCAACGTTCCGGTCAAGGCCCTGCTGGTGCAAAATACGAATCCAGTTGTTGTGGCACCTGATCAGGATAAGGTGCGCAACGGCTTTATGCGGGATGATTTGTTCACCGTGGTGCATGAGCAGTTCATGACCGACACCGCCAAACTTGCTGACTATGTATTGCCTGCAACAATGTTCCTGGAACACAACGATTATTACACAAGGGGCGGCCATACGCGTATCTTGAATGGCCCCAAACTCATCAATGCGCCTGGAGAAGCACAATCGAACCATTGGCTATTTGCGCAACTTGCCAAGAGACTGGATAGCTCGTCCGCATTTTTTGAAATGTCAGATCGCGAATTGATTGATCACACGTTCAAAGCCTCGCAGATTGAAGGCACATCCGAATTTGAAACAACTGGTTTTGTGGACAAAGAGCGCCATGCCGATGCCGCGCATTATCGCGATGGCTTTGCGTGGGGTGACGGCAAATATCGATTTGCGCCAATTTGGGAAGAAACGCGCAAAACCAAAGGCGTGGAGTGGGTCTGTGATCCGGCCATAATGCCCAAATTCGCTGACCATTGGGACGTGAACGAGGCTTGTGATGAACGTCATCCATTTAGGCTGGCGACCAGTCCCGCGCGCGCATTCCTCAATTCGTCGTTTAATGAAACACCGGGTTCTCAAAAGCGTGAGGGTACGCCCAAAGCGCATGTTCATCCAAAGGATGCAGCAGCACTAAACATCGCCGAAGGCGAAGTGATTCAGATTGGTAACGCTCGCGGCCAAGTGACTCTTTTTGCAAAGCTTTTTGATGGCATTCAAACAGGCGTGCTGATCGTGGAGGGGCTTCACCCCAATTCAGCCCACTCAGATCAAATTGGCATAAATACGCTAATCGGATCAGATCCCGTGCCACCATTCGGCGGCGCAGCGTTTCATGATTGCGCTGTTTGGGTCCGTAAGGCTGAGTAGATTTTACGCCGGTTTGGGCTAGAAATATTGCCCGTAAAAGAAATAGACCGTCAGCCCAATGCCGTAAACGATCACAAAATTTCTGATGAGAGAAGCGGGCAGCAAATAGGCGTACTTGGCTGCAACAAATCCGCCGATCGTAGCACCCACGAGTGCGACCGTGCCGGATTGCCATTCAATAGACCCACTCATCGCAAACCGAACGACTGCGGTTATTGAAACTAAGAATGAAATGAGCAATTTCAGCCCGTTCATGGCGTTCAGGTCTTTAAACCCGGCAAGCACCAAATAGGCCAACAGGATAATGCCGAGACCGGCATTGAAGAACCCGCCATAAAAGCAGATGAGGGCGAGCAATCCGGCTGTGAGGATCGACCCGGTCTTTGCCGCACGCGCAGAGTTAGACGAGCGTTCGGCCATCCATGCATTCAGCTTTCCGCCAAACGAAAAAGCCAGCACAGCAAACCCCATTAGCCACGGAATGAGGCCGGAAAATTGCTCATCTGAAACGCGCAACACTGCTTCAGCGCCTAAATATCCAGCAATAAGCGATATGATCGAATATTGAAGCAACTTGTCTTTATGGCGCAGTATATCTTCTTTGAAGCCAATCGCCCCACTTCCGTAGCCGGGAAGGCAGGCAAAAGTGTTGGTGGCATTGGCCATGATCGGCGGCACGCCGACAAACAACAGCGCGGGGAAAATAACAAATGAGCCACCGCCAGCCAAAGAATTAAGCGCGCCAGCAAACAGCCCCGCGCCAAACAGTATGATGATGTCCAATTTACAAAGCCCCTAAGATGCAGTGCGTATTGTTTAGTGAAACATGAACGAGTGCAATAGGATAATCGTGCGCTAGACTTTGAATTGGATAGACGGTCAAGAACCGATTTTGACCCAGTCTTCGTGCAAGCAGAATATTTTAAGAACACACCCGCGTATTCGGAGTTTGTTATTGGCTCTTAACTCAAGGGTGCCTTCATACATTTTGCCGTCTAGCGGATTATAAAGCTGGCCCGGCAACACGCCTTTTTTTCCTTCTTTGCTGACCCGGAGCAAAGGCATCCCCATAATAGGTCGTCCGTTCAAAGCGGGATCAGGATTGCGAATATCGCGTAAACCTGGTTTTGCTGGCTTGGAAACAATGCCGCAATAGTCTGCGCCACAGCGCTTGATGGTAATTTCTGCTTTGTCTTTGGTTAGCCACACCCCTGTTGGGTCCGCCGAAAATGCAGCAGATGCAGAAAAAATTGCAAATAAAACCAGCGTACTCGCCAATAAAAGATCTTTTGGCTTTTTACCAAACACGGTTCTTTCCTTATCCGTATTAGCGCCCAATATAGTCCAACTTTACAGGCCAGAACGTTGCCTGACAATCGCCATGGTCGCTCATTTCAATATCCACCGATATGATTATGCTCAGCCTAAATTGCAATGGTAGAAAAAAATGTCAAAAAATTGAGTAAAATACTACGCTTTGAAACCGTTATATTATTGCGCGATAATCATCTTGAAAAATTCGGAGCAAATGTAATTTCGCGGATTCCCCAAAAATGACGTTGATCGATTGAACGCCGCCTAAAAAAGTTTCTTATGGAGCTTCGAGATGAAGTCTATATCGGTTTGCATTATTTCGGTTTTTTTAACATTCTCGACAATCAAATCTGCGTGCTTTTTGATGATTTCACAGGCCTCTTCATCGCCCACAATATACAGTCGACCCAGTGCATTCAAAATATGCTTGGCCATCAAAATATTGCTACTCGCCGCACGACGCAGCGGATGGAATGTGACATCGATTAAGTCGATCAAAGTCAGATCAGGCAAAAACAATCTGGGAACTTTGTCTTCGTCAGCCCTATATTGATCACGCATGCCGCGACGGGCAGGGCGCACAAGCGCAGCGGATATCCGGTCCACACAGGCAATCGCGGTGAATGTATCATTGACGCCCGGTGAGAGCGCCCGCAGCGCGATTTCGATCAAGAGATTAATGGAAAACTCGATGTCAGAATCAGGCGAACGGGATTTGGAAACAACGACCGCATTCAAAATTGCCTTGGTAACTTTTTCTTGTTCTTCTTCGCCAAGCGAACGATCGAGCTGGGCCAACAAAAGGCCCGGCACAATGAAATCACCATGCCCCTGTGCAAGGCAGATGAAAAGCTGATGTTCTTTGGCAAGTTTCACTAGGGCCGGCACATCAATAAGGGTGATGTAGCCTGATGCATTTGTTTCAATTTGAACTTCAAAGTCGCTATCCGGCGGTTCCGATTTGTAGCTGTCGCGGCCTTCTTCGTCATCCACAAGTCTGGCAATATCTCGTTCCAGCCGGTCCGCAATTTCTGCCACTTCTTCGTCGATCGTCACGCTGGTTGAAGCTTTGTGAACAAAATAAATGAGCTGGAGAACAAAAAGCCCTGCCAACAAAAAGGTCACCGTAATGGAAAAAGACGGCACAAACACCGTATCGGTTTGGTGCAGCACAGTAAGTGCAAACAAAAATGTCCCACCAAACAGACCAGCCGTAACTTGATTGACCGGATCGCTGGTAAACCGTTGCAGCAGGCGCGGCCCAATGTTGCCTGCAGCCGTAGTGAACACCACAAGCACAATTGAATAGACCAGTCCAAGCGTGGTTATGGACGCAGCCGCAACCGTGGAAAGGATCGTTTTTGCGGTGTCATAGTCAGTGTATAACACTCGAAAAGGTTGTGAGGATGAGAACTCAGGAAAAGAATGATCCACCCATAAGCACAGCAGTGACATTCCCCAAAGTCCCATAGCGATCAGGCCGGGAACGGTGTTTAAACCACGAATGTTCCTGGCTTGGTTTTTCAGGAACCTGGATATTTGTGTCATGGGCAAAGGTAACTCTTGGTTGCTTCAAGGCTTATCTGAAATATCTTATACTGACTAACAGAGTATAATTGGCATCAATGAATTGACCTGCCGCGGTTAGCTGCCAGTCAAAAGGGCGAATTGATCAAAAAACAAATTGATATCCGTTTTCTCCAATAGTCAAGTTTTCTCAAGTGTTTACACACCAATGGTTCGTCAGATGTATAAGGTACAGAGATTGGTTTAGTTTTGAAGGAACTTTATCACGCGTTCACAGCAAGTTTCGGTTTGAGATGGATTTTCCCAATTTTCGAGCTATTTTGAACAAATTGAAAAAAGTGCTTGCAAACCAAGGCTCATATTAGGTATTCACGCCCTCGGAGAGGTGGCCGAGTGGTTGAAGGCGCGCCCCTGCTAAGGGTGTAAGCGGGTAACTGTTTCGAGGGTTCGAATCCCTTCCTCTCCGCCATTCAATTTTAAATCATCAATGTTTTCCATGGTTTAACCTTCCTAGTGTCTAACCTTCTTAGAGGGGTTAGACATTTCTGTTCCTGTTTTGCTTTCTGACATTGCCTGTGTGGCTAGTTTTCGTTGTGAAGCTCCGCGGGTGTAACGGTTAACTTCCGCATCTGTTTGGTGTCCGGTCACTGCTTTTATTTCTTGGTTGCTACGGCCAGCTTCTGCCAATCGACGTGCTGCCGCCTTGCGTATACCCTCACGACGGCACAGCTCAGCAATGCTGTCTTCGCCACGAAGACCGTCCAACACGATCCTGATCTTCTCTTCGGGTGAATACTGCTTACGTGTGGCACGCTTGATGTCTTTGACGATCTTCTCGCCATGGCTCTTTCGAGTTCCACTGGTCTGTCTCATCTTCCACTCCTTGGTGGTTGCGATGAGCCTAAAACACTCTCTTATCAAATTACACTACTTGGACCCATACGCGCTGACGTCAGACACTTCATTTCGCATACATGGTATACGCTCTGCAAATGCCAGTTTTAGCATCGCACGTTTGTCTTCCATATGATCAGAAGCCCAGAGTTTCTGCGGGTTTTGTAGAAAATCAAAAGCGGTTCGAAAAATACGCTTAAAGTCTCCGGTGTTTTCGCGCACGGACAGTTGGTAACAACGAACTTGCTTTCGAGCGGACCATTGCCTGTGTTGATTTGTACGCCAATCCTGAATTCACCGCGTCACATTTAGGTTGAAAGCTTGCACCGGACCAAGCGAATTTTTTCCAAAGATAACTAGAGCAAGGTTGGTACTCCCATTTCGGCCTAACCCATAGTGCTATATATTACCATGTTCAGGGGAGGGTACTGCACAAAGGATTTCTCTATCTTCTTGAAAACGATAGGATAGAAGAATTATGCCATGGTTTAAATCAAAAGCCACTTTGCTGGCCGCATGCCTTTGTGCTGTATTGCCGATACAAAGCGGTTGGGCACAGAGCACCGTTCCCTTGGGAGATGGCAGTCATTTCATAATAGAGGAATACTTGATTGAAACAAACAACGACACTGGCGAATTAACGCTCTTGGTGCGTGGGAAACCAGATTTCCAACCAGAACTTTTTGGGTCGATCCCCGCTGACTTTTTTGCCAGAACGTTTGAGCCTTTGTGCAAAAACCTAGTGCAAAATAGCTGGGAACAATTAGATGAGAAAAAAATACGCAAGACTAGGATCCGGTGGGATTTTACTCCCGCGACTCGGCCAGAAGGTCTTGGGGAAGATGTGAAGTGGACGAGATTTCATGAAGTTGACTTTGCTATTGGCGAAGACAAGACATGCACCCCAAAGCCATTAAGCGTCGCGCAAAATAATCTTTCGCCCAAAATGCCGAGCGGGTTGGGTGTAGCTCTTCGCTATGTAGAGCAGGGCGATGAATGGGGTGAACTCCAGTTGGTCTATGCCCTTGATGAGCCGGAACAATTGCGTAATGTTCCCCTGATCAGAAGTGCCGCGATGGAATTGTGTCTCATTCATGCCGATGGTATTTTGGAACAACGATTCAAATATTATACCCAGCTTGAAACAGTCTCGGTTGCGGTCCAATTTGAGCAGAAGAACAACGAACGCGTTTCAATTGAGCGGTTCATTTTCCCTGTCGTTAATCAAAAATGCGAAGCCGGACTGAGCGATGTGCTGAAATCTTATATTTTGGAAACCGCTGGTGCCAAAAACTAGAAACTTGCTGCACAGTTGACGTTTTTGGGGCGCTCGAAATTATGGCGTCCCGATCGTCATAATTTCCGTGCCGACCAAATGTTGGGGCGAGCATACATTCTCCTAAGTGATGTTCTTTATGCTTAGTGTTTGTAGCAAGCCGCAATTGTTCCTCGCACACGCCGGAAATGGGACTGGGACGATTCGAAGGTTAGTAATAGCTATTGCAATAAAGCCGGTCTGCATCCCCTTCACTGCACATCACATCGGCGATACACTAGAGGTGCCTCCCACTTCGCTTTTCCGGTTCTAAGGTCGACTTGATAAGCGAAAAATTCGTCCTTAGTAGTCCACACCGCCAACGTGCTTTCGGTCATGGCAGGCATCCAAACGGTGCGATCCATAAAAGACGATAAAATGAACTCCACTTTATCGCCATTTACTGCCTGGTAGACGATCGAACTGGGTTCAGTACTTTCGATGCGCACAGGGTCTTCGCAGCTCGTGACGCCACTGGCCGAATAGGTGCTCCCTTCAGGATAATGAATGGACCATTCGCCAACAAAACTACTGGCGACGCCATTGGTCACGCCACCAATTCCAGTTCGCGGATATTCATTCGCCAAAACCATATTGTTTGCTGCTATTGCTGCCATAAAGCCACTTAAGATGATGATCATATTTGTTTTTTTCATTTATTTTTCCCCACTTATGCTACTTATTCAGTCGTGCCGGATTGTCTAAAGATCTTCCAAAAAAAGCAGTATGATCAGGCGCGAATGCTAGGTTTTCCGAATTGGAATGGGGATACCCTGTTTGGGGTAAGTGAGATTTTTGGTAACAACTGAGCAGGCAATAAACAAATTTCTGACAGTGTTGGCTTATGTGCGCACGCCGTTCTTTACTTTTGCGGCCGTTGTCGCTTTCACTATCTTTTGTGTTGCTGCCACGCTTTTCGCTGTGATCAATACACCTTGGCTGGGGGTTAAACTTTCTACAGGTGAGGGCAACAGCGTTGTCATCCATTCAGTCGCAGTAGGCGGCCCATTCCAAGATATTGCGACATGGACCAAGATCATATCATTTGGCGCAGATGGGATGCCGGAACAGCGCGTCACCCCTAAAGACATTATTGCTGAACCGGACACTTTGCCAACTGTTGAGCAATGGAAAGAATTTAAGCGCAATCAGGCAGCTTTGTTTGAAATTGTAAGTCGAGAAACATTCTTTGCAACCATTGCGCCGCCAAATGCCGAAGTTAAGCGCGTGTCTATTTCTCCAAGCGACAAACGTCCGATCGTCGACCTTCCAATAGAACTTTGGCTCCAGATTGTGATTGCCACTTTTGGCGCTTTAATTGGCGGCTGGGTTTTGGCCTTTCGACTAAACGAAAATAGCGCTCGATTCTTTGCGATTTGCTGTCTCGGTTCTTTGGGGTCTATCCTCTCCGGCTCTGTTTATAATAGCCGAGAACTGACAATCGATGTCGGATTATATGAGTTCCTGTCGACAGTGAATTCTGCAACTACTTTGATATTCGCGGCCGCCCTTGTGAGCTTAATCACCATCTATCCAAAAAGGATTTTCAACCATTACGCGATCATCGCGGTTTGGGCAGTAGCTTTGATCGTCTGGTTGCTGTACAAATTTTCTCTCTTGTCATCACTATATCTCTATGGATATTTGACATTTCTCTACGCATTGACGGTGCCGCTGATGGTGGGGCAAGCGATACTCGCCCGCACCGACCCGATGGCAAGGGTAATCCTCTACTGGATCGCTTTTTCCTTTTTCTTGGGTATGATTTTTTTCATGTTGGTGAGTGCTTTGCCGATTATTTTTGGTGGCAATGTGTTGGTCCCTAATGCCTATTTGTCACTCATTTTTATACCCATATTCTTAGGGCTTGCCGTCGGGATCGGGCGCTATCGCCTGTTCGATATTGATGTTTGGGCGTTCCGGCTGTTGAGCTATTTTGCTGGCGGTCTAGCGCTATTATCGATCGACGCGTTTTTGCTATACATTGTCTCGTTCGAGCGCTTACCAGCCTTTGGTATTGCATTGGTTTTGGTAGGTCTGGTTTACTTGCCGCTTCGAAACTGGTTGGGCAACGTACTCTTTAAAAAGCACACAATTTCCCAACTTGAATTTCGGCAAATTATCGACCTTGCGAACTTGCGCAGCAAATCCGAACAACAAGAAGCGTGGCAAAAACTTATGGAACGCCAGTTCCAGCCTTTGGAAACGTCAATGCGATCGGATGAGTGTTTCACTCAGGCTGAAATTTTGGATAATGGTTTGTCCCTATATGTCCCTGCTGTCGAAGGATTGAGGGCGCTCGAGCTAAGATTTGCCAATCTTGGTAAGAGCCTATTTGGGCCGCGGCATCTAAGTCAGGTGCAGGATATGGTGGCATTGACAAAAAATGCGCTGCAAAGTCGTCAAGCATTTGCGCAAGGGGTTAGCGAAGAGCGCACACGTATCGCTCAAGATTTGCATGATAATATTGGCGCTCAGCTTTTACGGACATTGCACATTGAAAACCCCGTGCGCAAAGATGAACTGATTGCTGATACCATTACGGATTTGAAAGACATCGTGCTTAATGCGCAAGGCGAGGGGATCAACCTATCGCAGATGTGGGCTCAACTGAGGTTTGAAAGTGCCGAACGCTTGGACGATCATCATATTGACATGTCTTGGAAAACTGATGTTGATGATATGTGCTTTTTGGATGCAAAGCCCGCGCACAACTTACGTTCAATTTTGCGCGAAGCGCTGAGCAATGTCATTCGACATTCAAAAGCGAAAAATGTGGACGTGTCTTTGGCCCATGCAAATGGAAAACTTGACCTAATTGTCGCTGACGATGGTGTAGGCTTTATGAACCACGAAAGCATTGGGCACGGCATTGCCAATATCAAACTGCGGGCGGAGCAACTGGGTGGGGAGGTTGTGTTCAGCGCACCATCTACTGGGACAAAGTTATATGTCAGCTTGCCTTTGAAGGGCGAAAACGAATGATGGCAATCGCGTCGCTTCTTATCGTTGAAGATTTGCCAGAAGCGCGATCAAGACTGAGCGCCATCGCCACTACCGCGTTCGCTGATGTACAGGTACATGCGGTGTGCAATGTGAAACAAGCGCGGCGCGCGATTGATGAAAAACCTTGGCAAATGGCTTTGGTGGATTTGGGGTTGCCGGATGGTTCTGGCCTTGAAGTTATCCGCTATGCGAAAAAGAAACAACCCGATCTTATGTGTGTGGTGAGCACCGTTGTTGGTGAAGACTCGCAAATTGTGGCCGCGCTTTCAGCTGGCGCACAGGGATTTCTTTTAAAGGGCCAGCCAGGTGCGCAGATCGCCAAACAATTGCGTCAGTTACAGGATGGTATCCCCGCTCTTTCACCCGCTATTGCACTCAGAATTATGCAGCATTTTCAGCGTACCGGGCCAATTGTCAGTTCAAGCGAAAAATTGTCTGCACGGGAAGCTGAAGTCCTGAAACTGATCGCAAAAGGCTTGCGAAACAGCGACGTTGCCATTGCGTTAGGTTTGGCAGACACCACAATTGCAACCCACATCAAGTCGATTTATCGCAAGCTCGGCATTTCGTCCCGTGCGGAGGCTGCATTGCATGCAACGCGCCTTGGCTTGACTTAAGGATATGCTTTCATCATAGGGTCGGCGCTGCATTCCGCTAGGCGAAAGATGCCCCGCGGCATTGGATCTCGATCAATATCGGATTTCTCCGTCAGTAAATTCGCATTGTACCAAAGCGAAAGGCCAATTTCCGGCATTGAAATAAAGGCAGGTGCTGGTGTGGTCGACAACGGCGGCTCGTGCAAAAAGCGCAAATCTTCATCCATTGGGTAAAAACGCAACGAGATTAGGATCTCGTCTGCAATGTCATCGGGGTAGTCTACATACAATTCTTTTGGACCATTATCACGCGCACTTTCATCATATGGGTCCGAAATGGGATGCAATGTAATGCCGCTATAGCCATTTGAAACATTGAAATTGAACCAATAGATTTGGTTGGGTGTTTTTAAAAGCAAATAGAGGTCGGACGCGATGGTCGCGAAGTTTTTTGCCTCAACAAACCGAATTTCAAATGCCAAATCATGCTCTTCAAAGCGATAAACGGATTGGTTCGCAGGGCATTCAAGCGCAGCGGCTGTGCTGGTGAGTATTGCACTAAATGTAAGCCATCTGAGCAGTTGTACAATCAGCTTTTTCATTGGAAAGCCATCCCAATCATAATGGAAGACAAGAGCAAAAGCGCGGTGAGCAATCCAAGTCCAAGTCGATAAGCCAAATATTGGGGAGCGACGAGCCCCAGTTTAAATACCGCCAGTGTAGTGCCCATATCAGGCAAAGTTCGATGTGAGCGGCGCACTGCTTCTTTGCGTAATTTCCATAGAAAACTAAAGGCGAGCACTATCCAAGCTAAGAAAACTAAACTCAATATGACCGTCAACGTTGCATACCAACCCATCTTAGCCTCAATTCTCGCATTTGAGTTGAGAGCCAGCAAAGGAGTAGCTGCAGGCAATTTGGTAGAGGGAAGAAAAATCCGCTGAGCCACTAGACTCAATTTCTTCGATGCGGATCAGGCTGGAATTATCATCTAGCAATCCGACCCAGGCAAATTTCGTCCCTGAATGCGGATATTTTCCTGCAAAAATGAAGCCTATTTCCGAGATGGATTGATGGGTGAAGGGTATGTTCAGCTTGGGAAACTCAGATTTCGCCATGTTGAATAATAACGGGCTGCCTACCTGTTCTATAATGCGAAAATTGTCTCGTTGCGAAATGCGCGCATAATTTGACTGATCAATTGTTTGCACTGACAATTGTGTTGTGGGAAACGCAATATTGGTCTTGATTTCGCCTAACTCGTTGAGTGCGGCGAAACGGCGTTGTTGTAGATAATAGGTGAAAAGCAAAACGCTACCATCAACAACTTGGCTGGGTTTCGTAAAGGCTTGGGTCATCGCATCACGCTGGAAAATGCGTTGTGTGGCAGAGCCGCCAAGCCCCAATGTCGACCAACCTTGGTTGCGACTAAATAAGGAAAGCATGGGCGTTACTACGCCGGTTACACCTGTGCCGGTATAAAGTGCAATGTCCAATTCATTTGTTTGTTCAAGCTGATCCGTGGGCATGCCGCAATAGCTAAGCTGCAAAGGATTAGCCTGGTCGAGCTGGTATCCGCTGAGCAATTGTCCGCTAGAGTTCTTCGCGAAATCTTGTACAAAAGGCATGTCGAAAGAGTTCTCAAAACTACTTGGCAAGCGAGAAAAATGTTGCGCCAGCAAATAAATGCAGGCGTTGCGCATACGATCTTCCTTATTTGAATTCCAGAATGGAACTGGTGCTGGCGGAAGCTGAGAGCGCGTGAGATAATAATCTTCACCTAAAACAACATCATAGGTTTGATCGGGTCCCATGCTTACAATGTAAGCCAAAACTTGCTTGTCTACGTTCCACGACACTAACTCTTGGATCATCAAGGCGATTTCTCCTCGCGACGACCCGAGAACTTCCTCCATGCCATATTCAGCCACCAGCGTGTCTAAAGAATCTGCGGCAATATAGGGCGCGTGAAAACCCAGCGTGGCGGCTGGTTCAATCATCCGGTCTACGTAAGTGCCGACCGATGATTGGGTGGAATAGCCAGATCCGCCTAAAAAGGCGAAAGCGCATGCGGAGTAACAATAGTCGCCAGCGTGAACGACGCTCGCAATTGAATGTTTTCGCAACGTATTTGCCAGCATCAGGCCCTCGCGATAATTACCGCCAGGACTGTTGAGGCTGATCACCCCACAATTGCCACCTTCGGCTGGCAAGTTATCAGCATCACATTCAATATATTGCTCGATGAGCTTAACGAGACTTTCAGTGTCGCCTGCGATTACCGGTCCGTCATAACGGATATGCGGCACAAACCGATCGGCAGAATAATGCATCGAAATCAACTTGATTTCAGCCCCAATTGATGCGGCGCTAGAAATGATCAAGCTGCACAAAGCCAAGATTAAACGGTGCCAATTCAATTGTTCTCTCCACCAAATTGATTGGTCTAAATCTAGGTGGAGGTTCAGCGATGGCCCATACTCTGTTCAGGGGAGTGTTGTACTATGGGCTATTTGCATCGGAAATCATCCCATAGTGGATCAGGCCGCATCGTTTGCAAATTGATGTTTCATCACCCACGGATTTCATCCGCTACGATTCATGGTCCGTCCGTCCAAATACTTGTTCCCGCGCTCAACGCTTGAACCTGGAAAAAGCGTTTCAAAGAAGGGCAGGCTTGCTGCGCCAATGGGGCCGCTATAGCTTCCCAAACTCGTAGGTTGAACAGGTGCTGCATTTATGCCGCGAGATGGGCCATGCGGTGGTATTTTTTGCAAGTTTTTTGCGATTATCTCAATGAGTGGCATTGGCAATGCCCCGCCCAAAATAATTACATTTGGATCAAACATTCCAGAAACAACTTGCGCAGCAAATCGCAATTGAGTGGAGGCGCGCTCAATCCAGTCGGCCACACTAGCGATCTCTAAAGTTTCGCTTTTCTCAAAATTGAGGTCATCGTAAATTAGTCCTGCATTTTCGAGCGTCAGGATTAAGTCTTGAAGAGTGGGGCGCGGACCATCGTATGGGAAAAGGGAGCCGGGCAAACAGGCGTTTCCGTTCGCGCCACGAAAGGGTCGACCATTAACGACTGCGCCGCCGCCCAAGCCATATCCAATATGAAGTAGGAATAGCGGGTCTGCGTTTTTTCGATCATTGAACAAGTATTCTCCGAGCGCTGAAGCCGTTCCATCATTCTCGAAAAAAACGGGCCATTCGCAAATATTTAGGACTTCTTTATAGATCGCTCCACCTTCAAGGACAGAAAATAACTCGTGCGCTCGAACTCTTTTGCTATAGGTGCCAAAATTGCCGGGAATTGATAAGCCAGTGCCCAAAAATTGAGCGCCACCCATATTTTTTGGTGTGCAGAGATTTTCGGTCAATTCGCGCGCCAAATGAGCTAAGTCGCTTGCGGCGGCCAGCTCGAATTCGCGAGATATCGTATCATAAACCTGACCACTCATATCCACCAGTACACCGACTATTTTGTTGAAATAGATGTATACGCCAACGCTGCGGAACCTGCTTTTTTGCAAAGACAGTAGCTTTCTTGGTTGTCCGCGCGTGCCGGATTTATCGACAACTTCTGTTAAAAGTCCCATTTCAGTTAAGCCAGATACCAAACGCGTAATGCTTGCGCCTTTTAAGCCTGTGGTTTTTGTGAGGTCGACGCGCGCGATTTTACCATGGCGATAGACAAGCTCGACGAGCCGCTTTTCGTTCATAGATAGTTCCGCTTCAAAAGGTTTCATATGCATTCCGACAAACTGTGATTCTGTACCGTCATAAATCTATCATTATTTATTACTTTACAAAAAGTAATTTAATAGATTAGATTGTTTTTACATATGTTGTCGTAGTGAATTTATCTGCGGAACATTTGGTGACAAATTCGGAGGAAATTAGGATGATTACCAATTTGGTTAAGTCGACGGTTCTTGCATCAGCAATAGGTGCATTCGTTGCAACGGCCGCGATTGCGGATTCAATTACAGTTTATTCGCCGCAGGGTGAAGAGCGCGCGGTGTGGATCACCGAGCAGGCGAAAGCTGCGGGGCATGATATTGTAATGCTGTCAGCGGGCGGTGGCGAATTGTTTGATCGATTGTTGGCAGAAAAAGCCAACCCACAGGCTGACGTGGTGCTTGGATTAATTGACGCTGCGATGGCAACGTTGAAGACAGAAGATTTGTTTCAGGCCTACGTTCCAGCTTGGGCAGATGACAATTTGCCAAATGTGTACAAAGGGCCTGATGGCATGGTGCACAAATTTTGGCAGACACCTATTGTACTTGCCTATAATTCGGACGTTTTGAGCGCTGATGAGGCGCCTAAGAGCTGGCTCGACCTAATCAAGCCCCAATATAAGGGGAAATACGTAATTGGTTCCTCAGCATGGCAGACAACCAAGTCTTACCTTGTTGGCATGTTGGTGCGATACATGGAAGATGACGGGTCCATTTCTGATCTAGGGTGGGAGTTCATGCAACGCCTTTACGACAACGCAATTGTCGTTGACAGCGGCGAAGCAAAAACTGCAGCCTTTGTGAACGGCGAGGCGGTTATCGACCTGAATTGGTTTGGTGGGGTTGGCAATCTTGCAAGAGATGTTGGCTACAACGTTGTGATGGTGGACACAGAAGGCGGCACGCCGTTTATTGCAGAAGGTGTCGCGATTATGGACGGAACAGATCAGTTGGACCAATCAAAAGCATTTGTTGACTGGTTCGGTTCGGCACAGTTCATGGCAGCTTACGCAAAAGAATTTGGGCAAACACCCGTGCACCCAGATGCCATCGCGCTTTCTCCTGAAGCTGTGCAGGCCAACGCAACTTTGCTCAGCCCTCAGCCCATAAATTGGGATGCAGTTGCGCCTAAGATTGATGGTTGGATGCAACGCATCGAGCTTGAAATTAAGTAATTTATTCAAGCAAAATTGGCTGGCCGTTTACCTCCCTTTGCGACCAGCCAATTTACCTTTCTTAGAACAGTTGGACAGGCAATGATCTCGTTAGAAAATGTACGCATTTGTTATGGTGAAGTTGAAGTCATTCCAGAGCTTTCAGTGGAAATTGAAAGCGGAGAATTTTTTACGCTTCTTGGCCCATCCGGTTGCGGCAAAACAACAGTACTTCGCGCAATTGCGGGATTTGTTCCGGCCGTGTCCGGCAGAATAATTATAAACGGGGAGGATGTTACTCACATCCCCGCAGAGCGCCGAGATGTCGGGATTGTGTTTCAAAACTATGCGCTGTTCCCGCACATGACCGTCCGCGAAAATGTTGCGTTTGGCTTAAAAGTCGCGCGAAAAAAGAATAGCGAAATCAAATCTGCAGTGGACCGAATTTTGGATGTTACCGGCATTGGCGAGCACAGCGAAAAAAAGCCTGAGGCGCTTTCTGGCGGCCAGCAACAGCGCGTGGCGATCGCGCGTTCATTGGTTATGGGAACCAAGGTCCTCCTATTTGATGAGCCCCTTTCAAATCTCGATACAAAAGTGCGTGATGTGATGCGCAAAGAAATCAAACGCTTGCAAAAAGAGCTTGGTTTCACCGCCGTCTTTGTGACGCACGATCAGGAAGAAGCCCTCTCCATGTCAGACAGGCTGCTTGTGTTCAACAATGGGCGCGCTGATCAAATTGGGACCGCGCGCGAGATCTACAATTCGCCCGCAACGCCTTTTGTTTGTGACTTTGTGGGTGGTGCCAATGAACTATCGAATGCAGTGGCCAATGCGTTTGGGCTCAAAGCTGCATCCAGACACTTCGTTCGACCTGAGGACATCAAATTTTTTGATGCTGGCGAGAACAATCAGGTTGTTGGCAAAGTGCGCAACATCGACTTTTTGGGGGCAACAACTTTCGTCGATATTGAACTGCTGGATCATCAAGTTTCTGTTTCGCTTGCGCAAGACAATTTGCCAAGCGATTTAAAGGTCGGATTGGACATTGCCGTCCAAATTGATCCATCAAAAGTCCACTCGTTCGGAGGCGCTTAAAATGACGTCAAATTTGAGCCTGCAGCGTGGTCTATTATTTTTTGGCATCGCGTGTGTGCTCTGGATCGCCGTTTCGTTTATATACGCACCGATTCTAACCGTACTCCAGTCCGCCTTTATCATAGAAGGAACAGTTAGCTTTGATGCATTTGCTGAGTTAGCAAGCTCTAAACGCGTGAAGAGTGCCATTCAAAACACATTCATCGTTACCGTTTTGTCTGTCATCACCGTGAACATTGTAGGGGTGTTTCAAGTTGCAGCGCTTGAGTATATTTCGGTGCGCGGTCGAACATTCCTTAAATTTGCCTATTCACTTCCGCTGGTTTTTGTGTCGGTCGTTGCCGCAACGGGGTACAATTTTGCCTATGGTCAAACAGGCGTGGTTACCCGCGGGTTACAATCGATTTTCCCCCAATTACCCAATGACTGGTTTTCTGGAATTTTTGCGGTCGTCATCGCCCATACTTTTCTGCTGACAAGTTTCCACTTCCTGTTTTTACGTGCCGCGATGAAACGCGTTGACTATTCTATGGTTGAAGCTGCAAGAAGCCTTGGTGCAGGCAATTTTAGAACCTTTACAAAGGTTGTGCTGCCCCTGCTTATGCCAACAATTTTCGCAACGTCTTTGCTGGTCACCTATAAATCGCTTGGCTCCTTCGCAATCCCAGCGGTGCTTGGTGGACGAAAATTTGATATGGTCCCCGAACTCATTTTGACCCTAAACAGCTTGCGCCGCCCGGACATGGCAGCAATGCTTTCTATCGGTTTAGGCATCGCCGTTATCATTTGTATTATCTTCATGCAGCAGATCGAAAAAAGGGGCAGCTATACCGGCGGGGCAAAGACGCCTGTGCCTATCACCAGGATTAAAATTGCAAACAAGCCTGTCAATACTATGGTGCATGTTGGCGCGTATCTCGTTGCAATACTTCAATTGCTCCCGGTATTTCTCATCTTTATCTTTTCCTTTGCACCAGCAGCCTCGATTTTGTCCGAGGTGATCCCCTCATCGCTCAGCTTGGATAACTACATAGCGGTTTTTTCTGGCGGCGCAGCATTCATCCCCCTCAAAAATAGCTTGCTGATGGCCACAGGTGCTGTGGCTGCTGGTTTGGCCGTAAGTCTGTTGGTCGTGGTTTTGGCCCACAAATACAAAAATGGATTTACCACGGCGCTTGATCTTACCTTCATGACGCCTTGGATGTTGCCCGCGCCATTCATCGCCATTGGTCTTATTGTTGCGTTTTCAACGCCCAATCTGCTTGTTGGCAATTACACTCTATTGGGTTCTTATTGGATTTTGCCAATCGGTTACGCAATTGTCGTTATCCCCCTAATGATAAGGTTTTTGCGGGCCGCATTTTGGTCACTCGATCCCACTTTAGACGAAGCTGGGCGGTCGCTAGGCGCTTCTCCAATTTATCGCTTTATCCGGATAACCTTGCCCACAATTCTGCCGGTGATCGTGCTGGTCGCAGGTATGAATATTAATAGCATTTTGAGCGAATATTCGATGTCCGCCTTTCTATTTAATGTGAACAACAAGCCGCTTTCTATCGCCTTGTTCGAAGGGGCGCGATCATCCAACCCAGAACAGGGAGCGATCAATTTGGTCTATATGACCCTGATAATGGTGTTTTCGTTCGTGATAATCTCGTTTGCGCAACGTCACGGATTACGCAACCAACACCCTAAGAAATGAGTTTAACGATGGGCAAAGAAACAAAAACTGCGGCTAACATTGTTCAAAAATGGCGAGATCCTGCCGGCACGATTGGCGAGGTCTTTGTCACCGCGCATCGTGGTGCCTTTATCAAAGACAATATGATCATGCGTCCTGAAAACTCCGTGGAATCGATCGCTCATGCGCGTGTCATCGGGTGTGACAATGTTGAAATTGACGTCCAGTTCACAAAAGATGGTACGGCCATCGTTATGCATGACGATACGCTGGATAGAACGACGTCAGAAACTGGAAAGATCGCCGACAAAAACTATAATGACCTAAAGAATGTGCCGCTTGTCCACCCAGGCACCCGCAAGCCATTCTCCTCGACGATCCCAACGCTGGAAGAAATTTTTCTGACTTTGGGCGACAATATGATGGTCAATGTTGAGATCAAGACAGACATTTCAGACATTCCTAAAATTGCCGATATTGCAGCGAACGCGGGTGTGCTGCCTCAAGTCACGATTAAGTCCAATCAGAACGATGCGGCGCACTTTCAACAAGTCGCAGATATTTTGGGAAAAACGCCTCACAAAGTTGATTTTGTGCCCGTGCTTATTGACCGCCGCGATACCATGGAAACGTTGCATGAGGTGTGTGCCTTGTTTGATCTTTCCTGCGTGGAATGTGTTGTAGATTATCAGGCAGGGTCAAAAGGTTATAACTTACTCCACCATCTCGGGTTTACACCGGATGGGGGGTGGCTCTTTTCTCTTCAAGCGCGGCAGCTTTTGTCCAAAAACAATATTCGACAATTCATCAACACCCTTTATGTGGACCCCAAAGTGCCTGGCAATCATCAATGGAATGGGGGCAGAAATTGCCAATTGGCCCGCCTGGGACCAGATGTGGTTTACAGTTTTTGGATCGCCCATGGGGCAAGTGTTATCCAAACGGATGAACCAGAATTTGTGTTGCAATGGCTGCGATCTTCTGGGTTTAGGTCGGAAGGAGACATCGTTTGACCCTTGCCGAACAAGATAATGCATCGCCCCTAAATATAGAGCGATACAGTGCTTTAGCTTCTATCATGGCGAAGGCGAGCGATCTTTCGCGCGTATTTTTCACAAAACGCGACACGCTTACGATTTCGGAAAAGTCCCAACGCGATTTTGTGTCAGAAGCAGATAGAGCCGTTGAGCAAGAAATCATAAACTGCATCAAAAGTGCTTTTCCGGATGATGATGTGGTTGGCGAAGAACTGGGTGGCCGCTCAGGTGAAAAATACTGGATAATCGACCCGATTGATGGCACCTCAAATTTCCTTTCAGGATTACCACTCTGGGGAATTTCGGTCGCTTATGTCGAAAATGGTGAGCCTCAATTCGGTGCAATCGCAATGCCAATTTTGGGTGAGACTGTATCTGGCCATATCGATCTTGGATTGGATCAGACCAGCAACGCCAAACGGAGTAACCCTGCTATGCCACTGGTTTTCGGCGTTGGACGCAACGGCCTATGGAACGCTAATAAGAGAATTGAAGCCGAAAGCCAGGTTGAACAACTTGGCTATTACCCCATCAATTTGGGGTCTTGTTCTGTTGCATTGGCCTATTGTGCACTTGGCCGCATGGCAGGATATATTGAAGAGGGAATCGGTTTTTGGGACTGTGCCGCTGGCGTTGTGCTTTGTCGGGCAGCAGGGTTAAACGTCAAATTTGACGTTGGAACAAATCTTTTCAAGACGAAGGTGCGGTGTTTACCGGTCGACTTAAAATGGAAAGATTGATTTCTTTTGCAAGGCGTCAGAATTAATGGCGGCATCGGAAAAATTTGTGATTGATCTCTTGCATAGCATCAATGCCCTTGGCGCCGACGTTTGGTTGGATGGTGGCTGGGGTGTAGATGCTTTGTTGTTAAAAGAAACACGTGCGCACGACGATGTGGATATCGTTCTTCAAGAAGTTCATCTCGAGCGTGTCGTTAAGTTATTGGAAGAACGGGGTTTCATTCCCTTTCCAAGAGACGATACGCGAGCGTGGAACTTTGTACTCACCGACGCACAAGATCAGCGAGTCGATTTCCATGTGATCGTTTTTGATGACGCGGGAAAGGGTATTTACGGCCCCCCCGAAGACGACAAGTTCTACCCAGCTGATGCATTTACGGGACGCGGCAAGATGGCCAACGCCCCCGTCAAATGTATGTCTGCTGCTTTTCAGATTGCGAACCGAACAGGCTACGAGATGAGGCAAAAGGACCGCCATGACCTCAAAATGCTAAAGGCAAAATTTCGGATTGAGTAGCGCAGACACAAAGTCTGGCTGCCATCTTGACGCTATACGGCCAAAACTGCGACGTCGTTCATGATTGGCCGTTTTAATGGTGCCATTCATCTTTCGCGCAAATGTTGGCAACGACTTAATTCAGGGTCAACTAACTTCACGTTCCATAAAGCAGTGAATTTTTGACTGACCTGTCTCCACAAAACCATGCCGACGATATAATGATCCCACGGGATTCCAATGGAGATATTCCAGCTTAACTGGGAGCGCGCGCATATCGGCTTGCCGAAGGCAATGCTTGAGTACTTTCGATCCTATTCCTTGTTTCTGAAATTCGGGAAAAAGATAAAATTCACCGAAGCGTGCATAGTTTGCGCGTACTTCAAAAGAAACTGTGCCAAGCTTTCGTTTATTGGACAGAATCTGGAAAAAGGGTTTCTCTTCGAAACGATGTTGATGCACACCACGTTGAAAATCTTCATCCCAACCCCAACGTTTAACAATGTGGGGTCCCAGGGCTGCACGCTTAGCATCAAAAGCAAAATTCACATCGTTTCGCGTCGAACTAAGCCTTGGAAAGGTGATGTTTGGTGGAAGGTCGGGAATATTCATAAGTTGAAGTTATCAACAGTGGTTTCATATTTCTATCGAATATTACTTTCCAAATAAACACGAGAAAAGTCCGGGTTCCAGACGTCGAACTGAATTTTGAAACAAACACGATTGGATGTCTGCTTTGGGAGACACAACAAGTGAGATTCGAACGTCAGCTTTGTTTAGTGAGAGCTAAAAACTGCGTAGCAGATTGATTGCCAATCGAATTAGAATTTGGGTTTGGGGGAGTGGAGACGAGAGACACAAAAGAACCACGGACGACGTTATCGTTGTATTGTAAGGCTTTGAATAAAAAGAACTAACTTCATACTCTTTGAGCTGAATTCAACCTATTGACACAATTCCATTGCTCTACTAACGTTTAGACAACATTAAGACTAGGCAACGACGCCCCATTACCAATTGCAGCAAATTGCTGTGCTTGGTTGTGGGGCTTTTTCGTTTGGGGAGCTGCAATGACCACCAATATACCGATAGGGCTTTTGTTTTCGGTATCGGGAACCGACAAACGCATCGGTATCGATGCGCTAGACGGCGCTTTGATGGCATTGGAAGAAGTAAACGCGGACCCAGATTTTGACTTTCAACTGACTCCCATTATTCGAGATCCGGGGGATAGTCTTTCTCTGTTCCACAAATATGCCGAGGAGATGATGGGCGAACTTGGGTGTCGCCAAGTCATTGGCACAGTCACCTCATCTTCGCGCAAAGAAGTTATACCCGTGGTGGAAAAGCACGATGCCTTGCTCTGGTATTGCTGCCCCTATGAAGGGTTCGAAAGCTGCGAGAATATTATTTATATCGGGTCAACGCCCAGCCTACACATGGTGCCGCTATTTGAATATGTGATCCCAAGATTTGGGGCAAATGCCTATATTGTGGGTTCAAACTATATCTGGGGCTGGGAAACCAGTCGGGTGGCGCGCGAACTCATTACCGAATGCAACGGCTCCATTGTCGGGGATCGATTTATACCTCTTGGATCGCCAGATATCGAACGGTTGATTGAGGAAATTGAAGCCAAGCGGCCAGACTTTGTGCTCAACAACCTCATTGGCAATTCCAGTTATGCGTTTTTTGACGCTTACATGAAGCTAGGGCAAAGAAACCCGGCATTTTTGCCCGAAAACACGCCGATCGTGAGTTGCAATATCGCAGAGTGTGAGATCGACAGTATCGGGGTGTCCGCCCTTACAGGGCATCTGACCACAGCGGTATATTTTGAAAATCAATCTAACGCCGAAAACAAGGAAATGATTGCTGCTGTGCGCGCGCGTTATGGTCGGGACCGCAGATGTTCGAATTATTTGGTGTCAAATTACACTGCGGTCAAAATGCTGGCCGCTGCCATTCGGGATACGGGTTCGGATAAAATTGGCGATGTACGCGCAAATTTGTTGGCACGCCGCTTCCAGACAGCTCTTGGGCCGCTCAAAATTGATAAATTGACCAACCACGCTGCGTTGCGACCAGGTGTGGGGCGATTTGATGGTGCAAACGGTTTTGAAATCGTGGCTGCAGCAGATGAGCTTGTGGCCGCAGATCCTTATTTTGTTGACTTTGATGCGCGGGAATTTGCGAAATCAATTTCCATGGACGCAACGTCGCAGAAAAAGCATCTAAAGGTGGTGAAATGAACACGTCCATCACCCCAAATTTTAGAGGTTGGCGCGCCCTCATTGTCCATCGGCAAAGCGAAAATGTGGAACGACTTGTCCGTCAGCTTTCGCGGCTGGGCATGGATTGCGAACAGGTATGGCCCCAACTCACGCAGCTTTCAGACGCTGACGTGGTGTTTTTTGATGGGGACAACGGGTTTGATGGGCTTTTCCCTTGGCCCGAAGGACATGCGCCAGTGCCAATGGTGGCATTGCTTGGCTCAGAAGCGCCGGGGCGGCTCGAATGGGCATTGCGCCAAGGCGTGTCTGCGCACTTGCTTAAACCGATTGGTTCTGGCGGTGTCTTTTCAACGTTGGTGATTGCGGTCGCTAACTTTACCCAACAGCAAATGCTCGCCCATGAAATCGCTGAGCTTAAAACCAAAGCACGAC
Organism: Maritalea sp.; assembly: GCF_051251695.1. NCBI lineage: Bacteria > Pseudomonadati > Pseudomonadota > Alphaproteobacteria > Hyphomicrobiales > Devosiaceae > Maritalea > Maritalea sp. The sequence goes on from NZ_JBPOEU010000013.1 coordinate 27,612, forward strand.
TGCGGCCAAAGGTGGTTCGTGCCATTCTTTGTGTGATGCAATCCCGAAGTTTGGACGAAGACGCTGCCTATGCGTTTATCCGCTCAGAGGCGATGCAACGCCGCCAGTCTGTGGAGGCCCTTTGTGAATCTGATTTTTTTAGCCCCACCAATGCGCGCGCAAAGAAACGAGTTTAAGAGTTAAATGTCAGTCTTTCGCCAATTATTTACTCGGCCCTTATCGCTATTTGGTCTTTTGATCGTGCTGATCACTGTAATTTTTGCGCTGTTTGCACCGTGGCTGACCCCCTATGAGCCGGATGCACAGATGTTTGACGGGCTGACCATCGAAGGTGCGCCAATTCCGCCAAGTGCTCAATTTTGGTTGGGCACTGACCTGCTGGGTAGGGATTTATTTTCCCGCCTTGTTTATGGAGCGCAAACCTCACTGATCATCGGCATTGTGGCTAACGGGGTAGCTGTTTCGCTGGGTGCCTTTGTCGGCATCGTTGCCGGCTTCTTCAGGGGCTGGATTGGTACCCTTCTCATGCGGTTTACAGACCTGATGATGGCATTCCCCGCCCTGCTGCTCGCTATTGTTTTAGCGGCGATCTTTAAACCCAGCCTTTGGATTGTGGCTTTGGTGATCGCGATGGTCAATTGGGTGCAGGTGGCCCGAGTTGTTTACACCCAGACTGTGTCGCTTGTTGAACGCGATTTTATTGTTGCTGAACGCTCCATTGGGGCGGGGTCAGCCCGTATTCTGTTCCATCATATTTTGCCCCATATGGTGCCAACCCTATTGGTGTGGTCAACATTGGGCATTGCCACAACGGTGCTTTTGGAAGCGACGCTGAGTTATCTGGGCATCGGGGTGCAGCCGCCAATTCCGAGTTGGGGCAACATCATTTTTGAAAATCAGACCTATTTCACTTCTGCCCCCTGGCTGGTGTTCATTCCCGGTGCCGCAATCGTGCTGCTTGCTCTTGGCTTCAACCTTGTTGGGGATGCGCTGCGCGACATTCTTGATCCAACATTGAAGGGCAAGAGCTGATGTCTGCTTATTTGATTAGACGAATTCTACAAGCTGCCCTGATATTGCTGGGGGTGAGTTTTATCACTTTTGCGCTGCTTTATTTGGTGCCTGCAGATCCGGCTCGGCAAATTGCAGGGCGAAGTGCGACGGCGCAAACCGTTGAGAATATCCGTGAGCAGTTGGGCCTAAATCTGCCATTTTATGAGCAATATTGGCGATATCTCATCAATTTGCTGCAAGGCGATTTTGGCCGTTCTTACTTACAAAAATCTGAAGTTGGAGAACTGATCGCCGCGCGACTTCCTGCAAGCCTACTGCTTATGGTTTCCGCCATTTTTACCGAGTTGGTATTCGGGGTTTTGATCGGCGTGGTCGCAGCCATCAAGCGGGACACATGGTTGGATAAAGTATTGATGGTGCTTTCATTCATTGGTGTGTCGGCTCCCCAATTCGTTGTTGGTATTTTACTGCTCTATATTTTTGCTGTGCAATTACAATGGTTTCCGATTGGCGGGTACGGCACATTTGCGCACTTGGTCTTGCCTTCACTAACATTGGGTGTTTTGGGCGCTGGTTGGTATTCAAGGATGATGCGTTCTTCGCTCATTGATGTGCTCACCCAAGACTATATCCGCACCGCAAAAGCCAAGGGAATGCCAAGCGCGCGCGTGATATTCCGCCACGCTTTACCCAACGCTTTTTTGCCCATTATTGCCATGATCGGCATCGATATCGGGTTTTTCATGAGCGGCATTGTGGTGGTTGAAAGTGTTTTCGGATGGCCAGGCATTGGCCAACTGGCATGGCAGGCCATTCAACGCATCGATATTCCCATCATCATGGGTGTAACCCTTGTTTCTGCCTGCGCAATCGTACTGGGCAATTTGGTCGCTGACCTTATCGCCCCTTTCATCGATCCACGGATCAAACTGAAATAAACATAAAACTTAAACCAAATCCTTGGGAGGAAAATATGAAACTGAGAAATAGTTTATTTGCTGGCGTTGCCGCCTGCGCAATGATGTTGGGGGGCACAAGTGCCTTTGCCGACGGACATATGGGCGGGGCGATTACCGTCACGTATAAAGATGATGTCTCCACACTTGATCCAGCTATTGGATATGACTGGCAAAACTGGTCAATGATCAAAAGCCTTTTTGACGGGTTGATGGATTATGCTCCGGGCACCACAGATTTGGTGCCAGATCTGGCGCAAAGCTATACCATTTCAGAAGATGGCCTGACCTACACCTTTAAGCTTAAACCGGGCGTCAAGTTCCACAATGGTCGCGAAATGACCGCTACGGATGTCAAATACACGTTGGACCGTGTGGTTAATCCAACAACACAAAGTCCAGGTGCTGGCTTCTTTGCCGCCATTGACGGTTTTGATGCAGCTTCTGCAGGGGACACTGACAGCCTTTCAGGTGTGCAAGCCGTGGATGATCTAACGGTACAAATTAACCTGTCACGCCCTGACGCGACTTTCTTGCATGTGATGGCGCTTAACTTTGCCCATGTGGTGCCAAGCGAAGTTGTGGAACAATATGGTGCGGACTTCGGCAAGCATCCTGTTGGTACCGGTGCGTATGAAATGACAGAATGGACATTGGGTCAGCATGTTGTTTTTGAGAAAAATGCCGACTATCACATCGAAGGTCTACCAAAGCTGGACAAAATTACCTTTGAAGTGGGGCAAGAACCAATTGTTGCGCTTTTGCGTCTAGAACGGGGTGAAATTGATATTGCTGGGGACGGTATTCCGCCTGCCAAATTCCTTGAAGTCATGAAAAATCCAGACTTAAAGGCCAATATCGTTGAAGGCAGTCAACTTCATACTGGCTATATTACCCTAAACACACAAATGGCACCTTTTGATAATCTGAAAGTGCGCCAAGCTGTAAATATGGCTGTTAACAAAGATCGGATCGTGCGGATTATCAATGGCCGTGCAGTTCCTGCCAATCAACCACTACCGCCACTTATGCCTGGCTATGACGAAAACTATGAGGGCTTCAAGTTCGATCCAGAAGGTGCGAAAGCACTGTTGGCTGAAGCTGGTTTTGGGGATGGATTTACAACAGAGCTTTATGTTGCAAATACCGATCCGCAACCTCGTATTGCCCAAGCCATTCAGCAAGATCTTTCAAATGTTGGCATTAAAGCTGAAATTAAATCGCTTGCGCAAGCCAATGTAATCGCGGCTGGCGGTGAAAAAGATCAAGCTCCAATGATCTGGTCCGGCGGTATGGCTTGGATTGCAGATTTCCCTGATCCATCAAACTTCTACGGACCAATTTTGGGCTGTGGCGGCGCGGTGCCTGGTGGTTGGAACTGGTCTTGGTATTGCAATGCTGAAATCGACGAACGTGCGATTGCGGCAGATGCCATGGCGGATCCATCACAGGCGAATGATCGCATTGAAGCGTGGAAGAAAATCTTCACAGACGTTCAAGACGAAGCCCCTTGGGTTCCCGTGTTCAACGAGCAACGCTTTACCATTCGGTCGAGCCGCCTTGCTGGTCCAGAAGGCATCTTTGTCGACCCTGTGCACATTCCAGTGCATTATGACCACGTCTATATCTCTGAATAAACGTGGGGGAAAACAAACATGTGTAATGCACCGGATTATACAATCCATCGGCATCACCATCATTTCGGCTGGGACAATTCAATTGTCCCAGTTGAAACGGTAAAGCCGGGAACAACACTAGAATTTGAATGCACTGATTCATCGGGCGGTCAAATAACGCCCGAAAGTAAAACTGATGATATTGCGAAGTTAGATTTTGAGAAAATCAATCCGGTTTCCGGCCCCATTTATATTGATGGTGCCGAACCCGGAGATGCCATCAAAGTGAGCATTGAAGGTTTTGGCCCATCCGGCTTCGGATGGACCGCGAACATTCCTGGCTTTGGCCTGTTGGCGGATCAGTTCAAAGAACCGGCCCTGCAACTCTGGCATTATGACAAAGACAAACTGGGCACCTCAGCTTATGGCCCCGGCGGGCGTGTACCGCTTAAGCCATTTCCGGGCACAATCGGTTTAGCACCAGCAGCTGCCGGCCCTCACTCTGTGGTGCCACCGCGTCGCATGGGCGGCAATCTGGACATTCGCGATTTGGCAGCGGGCACCGAACTCTATCTGCCTGTTGAAGTGGTGGGTGGACTATTTTCCATTGGCGATACCCACGCGGCACAAGGCGACGGTGAAGTTTGTGGCACGGCCATTGAAAGCCGCATGAACGCCATTGTTACTTTGGATTTGGTGAAGGACGCCAATCTAAACATGCCACGTTTCACAACCCCGGGTCCGGTCACCAACCACTTGGACCAAAAGGGCTATGAAGTCACAACCGGTATTGGTGAAAGCCTAATGCAGGGCGCGCGTGATGCGTTGAGCGGCATGATCGATTTACTATGCGCCCAACAGAACATGAGCGCTGTTGATGCTTATATGCTTTGCTCGGTGTGCGGCGATCTGCGGATTTCTGAAATTGTCGATCAACCCAATTGGGTTGTGTCATTCTATTTCCCGCGCATTGTTTTTGAGTAGATTAAAGCGGCATCACTGCCTGAAAGATGAATTGACAAATGAGCCAGCCAAAATCGCCCATATTGGACGTTAAAGACATATCGATATCTGTCAAAACCGACGCTGGTGAAAAGGTCGTGGTGCGTGACTTTACATACCATGTCGATGCACAGGAAACGCTGTGCATCGCTGGGGAGTCCGGTTCAGGAAAGTCAATTTCTTCACTGGCGGTGATGGGGCTTTTGCCCAAAACGTCCGCCCGCGTCACCAGCGGACAAGCGATTTTGGATGGTACGGATTTACTGCAATTGCCTGAACAGCAAATGCAGCATATTCGGGGCAATGACATTGCCATGATCTTTCAAGAGCCGATGACTTCGCTCAACCCCGTTATGACAATTGGCGATCAGTTGCGTGAGGTTTTGCGCTTTCATAAATCGATGCAAGGCGGACAAGCCAGCAAACTTGCTTTGGACATGCTAGAGGCCGTAAGATTGTCAGAGGCGAAAAAACGTCTTGATCAATATCCGCACGAACTATCGGGTGGTATGCGCCAACGCGTGATGATCGCCATGTCGCTTTTATGTAGCCCGAAGGTGTTGATTGCGGACGAGCCGACAACCGCGCTTGATGTAACCATTCAGGCGCAAATGCTCACATTGATGAAAGAATTACAGCGTGAATTTGACACCGGCCTGATCCTCATCACCCACGATATGGGTGTTGTTGCTGAAATGGCTGACCGCGTTTTGGTTGTAAACCAGGGGAACATGGTTGAAGAGGGAGATGTGAACGCCATATTCCATGCTCCACAAGAAACCTACACGCAAAAGCTAATTGGTGACTTGCCAAAGCTAGGCTCGATGACGGGTATTGAGCCGCGCTTAAAAACAGATGCTGACGAGACACCTATCCCCCTATTGGATATTAAAGACTTATCTGTCCGGTTCGATATTGCAGGCGGCATTTTGCAGCGTACGGTTAAACGCGTGCATGCTGTAGAAAAAGTTTCGTTGCATCTACATAAGGGTGAAACCCTTTCATTGGTTGGGGAAAGTGGTTGCGGCAAGTCCACAACGGGGCGCGCCCTTCTCAACCTAGTGGATTGGAAAGGGAGCATCAAAGTTGAGGGCGAAGACCTTCGCGCATCGCTCAAACGAGACAGTTTGGCTGCACGACGCAAAATTCAAATGATTTTTCAAGACCCCTATGCGTCGCTCAATCCGCGCAAAACCGTAGGGGATTTGGTGCAGGAGCCCCTGGTTATTCATAAAATCGGCGATGTGGCAGACCAAAAAGATAAAGTGGCGCAACTGTTTAAACGTGTTGGTTTGGATCCTTCCCATATCTCTCAATACCCACACGAATTTTCAGGGGGCCAAAGACAACGTATTTGCATCGCAAGGGCGTTGGCTCTTAATCCAAAAATCATTGTGGCAGATGAAAGCGTTTCAGCGCTCGACGTAACGGTACAGGCCCAAGTATTGGATTTGCTTGGTGAATTGCAAGACGAGCTGGGCCTGTCTTATCTATTCATCTCGCATGATATGGCCGTGGTGGAAAAAGTCAGCCACCGTGTCGCGGTTATGTATATGGGCCAAATCGTTGAAATTGGTGCGCGGGATAAAGTGTTCGAAAATCCCCAACATGATTATACGAAGTCGCTCTTAGCAGCTGTGCCTGTTCCTGATCCGAACAAAAGAAAGAAACGTAGCATGATTGTTGGCGAGGAGATCCCTTCACCGGTGCATGACCTTTCGTACAAGCCAAATTTTCTAAACTTGATGGAAGTCGAGCATAATCACTTCGTTGCGACCTAATTTTTTGCTTTGATTTTCGCACTTATTCGCATCCAGAACCTAACGGTACAATAAGCTCCCTATCTAGTCATCGCAAGTTCCCGCGTGCGAAGTGAATGGTGTGGCGTAGCGGTAGCGTCGCAATCTGCACTATGCCAGCGTGCAGATTTCGGGGGCCGTGGTTGGAATTAGTTGACGTTTCCCAAGCGAACTAAACATCTTACACGACAATATATAAGGCAAATGTATTGTTTCGGGCCTGCGGTCGAACCATATACTGAATATGTAAGTGAACTTGGTGCTAACTGCCAAATTACATAAATCGATTTTTACGTTTACATCCCCGCCCAATGGCCGCTTTCCGTTCCACAATGGACATTTGTATTGTCCTGTTTGCAAGTCTTGAAGCGGGGCTCCTATTTTCGAGTTGTCTAGTTTGACTAAGTTGTGAGGAAGCCAGCGCTTATGGCATCCGCTGATAGTACAATTTCGAATGAAATCACATTTTTTGGTTTTAAAACACCAGTTGGAACCTACTTCCTACAACAGAATGCGGCCCGGCTTTCCATCATGGCCGATGCTGTTCGAGCAAGTCCGTTCGGTGATATGCTGTTTTTGTAGAACTATTGATCGTAAGAGCAACGGCTCGCTCGCCGAGGTTGCGGGAATAGTCGTTTTCTGACGCCTAGTCCCGAAACCGTGAGCAGTTGCATGTCGACCTGACGTGTCACTTTGGGCATCCTTGTCGCGCAATAGTTTGGCTAGAGCCATACTGCTTATGGTCTTGCCAAGTCGCTTTGCCTGCCTTGGTTTAGAACTTTATTAAAGACTTTTGGTGGATTTTTCCAAGGAAGTGCAGGGTTGTTTACCACGCTCACGCTTACTCTGCTGTTTCGGTAATAAATCATCGACATCGCCGACAGGACTGGCGACAACAAAACCTTTGGCCGCACATCAATTCATAATCCGTTCATAATCCGTTCATAATCCGTAAGTTGCAATTTGTGCGCAACCACATTCAGCAGAAGAATTATTCTATGCGTTGATGTATATTACAAAGAGTAACAAATTGACCGTTATCGGCCTAGCCGCGGTCGAAATTCGGCATCAACAGCCAGGGACGCGAGCATCTTGGATGTCTCTTGGCCTGATAAATGGGTATGGCGGCTCCTCAGCTTAAACTGATGTGGAGCATCGAACTTTAGTGGTAGGCGAGAGCGTTTCTGTCAGCCCCAACTATAGTTGAAACTAACACTTATCCGCTCTTGTTCTGCCATGTTCATAGGCACTTCATGGCGCAGCCAACTTTCCCAAAGCAAAATATCGCTCACTTCTGGTGCAACATAAATAAAGCTACGCATTTCTTTTCGAGCATCGCTCGTTCGGGTCGGCGCTGCCATCATCATGGCCGAACGTGGGTCTTCGAACTTGATCGCACTTGCCCCCTTGGGCATCGCGACATATGTGGTGCCACTAATCACGCTATGGGGATGAATATGGGATGTGTGAATACCACCCTCAGGCAGAATGTTAATCCACAAACTGTCCAACTTGAGCGGTTTGTTATCAAGATTAAACTCAAGATCTTGGGCGAATGCGGCGACGTGCTTGTCGAGTATTTCTATCAAATCCTTGAAGATCGGAAACCGCCAAGGAAGGTCATCTAGTGAGGCATAGCTGGTGTAACCGGGAAAATCATTTTCCTCACACCATTTCTGTCCAGCCTCATCATCGTCGGCAATCGACAGACAGGTGGCTTCAAGTTCGTCTGGATCCAGCGTTTTGCCCAATCCCGAAAGGGCCGCGCGATAAAGACGAGTAACAAAGAGAGAATCAATTTTTGACATAAGTTCTTCTTAACTTAACGCGGTGCTTGAGGCGAGGGTGCCAAACTGCAAATGAAATCTAACAAGTTGAATTTGCAATCTAGTCCTGAATCTGAGTCAAAATCATATTCTCAACGGGTAAACTGAGACTTGTTTGCTGCATTTGCAAGCCATGGGGAAACGTCATCCTCTAGTCCAATTAGGGAGAGGCCGATTGCTACAGATTGAAATTGATTGCCGCCAGCCAGTTTGTGAATGCCAAACCTGTCGGCGAATATCTTTTTAACGGCAGGTATAAATGAACTACCTCCGGTCAGGAACACATTATCAATATCAGTGTCATCTAGACCCGTGCTTTCCAACAAGCTGTCAACTTTGCTCGCTATCTGGGCGATGTCTGGTGAAATCCAGTGGTTGAAGTCTTCCACTGCGATGGTTTCATCTATGTCTATGTCGCCCAGCTTGAGTTGAAGTTTTGCTGTACTGTTGGAGGAGAGCTGCGTCTTCGCGCTGGAAACAGCGCTGTAAATGTCAAATCCCCGGTCATCTACTATGGTTTCGATCAAGGCTTCAATCTGCTCGGGTTTTGTTGCTGCTTTTTCCAATTCGCGCAACGCACGAATGGTTTCTGGAGACTTTAAAAGGGCGAGTTGATGCCATTTCGCAAACTGCGTGTAATAGTGCTTTGGCATTTCAAGTAGTTTATTGAATGAGCGATATTGGCCGTATTTCCCCAACTTAGGAGAAATGACGGCGTCAATGATGCGATAGTCAAATCGGTCGCCTGCAATGCCAATGCCGGCATACCCAATTGGGTGGGCAACGGTTCGTCCGCCAGTCTTTTCGAACTTTATGATCGAGAAATCGCTTGTGCCGCCACCAAAGTCACCAACCAAAACGGTGGCATCGTTTTTCAAACGACGTGCGTAACTATAGGCGGCACCAACTGGTTCATAAACATGCTTAGGTGTTGGAAACCCCGCTTTTGCATAGCCCGCTTCATATCGCGTCATGGCCAAAGCGTCATCTGGTGCGCTTCCTACAAATGCAACAGGGCGTCCTGAGATAAAACTCGTCCCCAAATTTTCTAGTGCGTCGCTGGTGTCTTTCACAGCGCATTGCAAAAACGAGGCAAGTAAATCCTCAAACTTATAAGGCGTGCCAAATATCCGGGTTTCTTCAAACAATCTGCTGGCAGCGTGGCTTTTTATTGACTGAATAAAACGAACGTCATTTGCGCTCGTAAGGTAGGCTTCGATCGCCTCTGCCCCGCCATTGACTTCGATATCGTGACGGCCACCACCATCTTGCTTCTGAAAGCAAAGGATTGATCTGTAAACGTCAGATGCATCCGCTTCGGCACCGAACTGAATTGTACGCACGTTGGCGTGGGCGTCGGCTAATGCAATCACTGTATTCGATGTGCCAAAGTCTATGCCGATTGATGAAGCGATTTGGGCCATGGGGACTTCCAGATACTAAGTTAAAATTTATGCACAAGCACGAGCAGGCGGGGATGTGTTTTTAGCTAACTGGGCGCCACGGTCAACACCCAATCATCGTGTCTTTGTGGCTAATTGCAGACCAAATAAACCTAACGTCATATTAACGGGGCGTTGCGGGGTCGCAATCTGCACTGCAATAATTGCCGGATGATGCATGTTGCTACCGCCGTGGCGTGCATTATGTGTTCAAAATGCAACAGCGAACCCCCAAGCGTGTTGTAGGAATGTTTCTGTGCTTGAATGTTTAGAGCGGATGAGTAGTTTGGCTAAGCGAATCCATGCATGGAATCGTTTGTCGGTCGCAACCGCGGCGTCAAACACACCATCTACAATAAGTGTGGCCGCGTTACGACAAACCACCGGTAAAATCCGGTCAATCTACTAACTGATTTTTGGAGGTCAGTACTATGAAAATTAAGAGCCTTCTACTTGGTTCCGCAGCAGCTTTGGCACTTGGCACAAGCGCACAAGCAGCTGATCCGATCGCAGTCGCACTAGACACTTGCGATCTATTGAACATCACTGGTTTGACTATTTCTTCTGAAACAAACTGCTTGAAATTCTCAGGCGAAGTTTCTTACGAATGGAAATATGGCAACTACGATTTGGACACTGCTTCTGCAGGCGTTCAAAACACTTCTGGCGACCTTGACTGGCATTTGAAAGCTGTTGCAACTGCAGACAGCGATTTCGGTCCAGCAATGGCTGTTATTAAGATTTCTGAAAAAGAAGACGATACATCACGCACCGGTGGTGCTGCAGGTGTAGCTCCAGCAACTTTGACCGCAACTGCTAATGATGTTGTGTTGGAAGAAGGCTATGTTGGTATCGGCGACGCTTCTTCAGTTGTTCTTTATGCTGGTAAAAAAGGCTCAGTTGCTAAAGAAGACGACGACGAAACATTTACAGCAATCTTCGCTCTTGACTCACTTGGTCTATCTGGCGATGCAGCTGGTTCTGACGAAGGTCTAGCACTTGGCGGCGGCGTTGCAACTGGTGGTTATGTTGTTCAAATGTCTGCAAGCCTTGGTGATGGCGTAAACGCTGTTGTTGCTCTTGAAGATCTTGGTACAGTGAACAATGCTTCTTTGGTTGGCGCTATCGGTGTTAAGCAAGATTGGGGCACTGCACACGCTACGTTCATTCTTGACGATCTAATTCAAGCTGCAAACGTATGGTCACTTCATACTGGTGCAACTTTCAATGTTGACACAGTGAGCTTCCGTGCTGCTTTCGAAACAGCTAGCGATAGCACATGGTCAGCTTTGCTTTCTGGTAAAGCAACATTTGACATGTTCACATTGGCAGCTGGCGTTGAATTCGATAACGCAAGCCAGTGGGAAGCTGCTGTTTCAGGCGTAGCTAAAGTTGATGACACTACTACATTGACTATTGCTGGTCGTTTCGACGACAACAACGACTGGGATGTTGCTTTGAAAGGCGCGTTTAAAGTATCTGATACTTTGACTGCTTCTGCTAAAGTTAACTTCGACGAAGCAAGTGTTACCAAATTCGAGGGTGACATTGACTGGATGCCAGGTGGCGGTGCTACTGTTAATGTTGGCTTCAATGCTGACAGCACAGGTCAAACAACTGTTTCTACAAAATTCAAGAAAACATTCGAATAGTCCTTTAGGGCAATTTGATTTTGAGTTTGAGAAAGCCCGGCATAAGCCGGGCTTTTTTTGTGTCTAGTGGGAACCGAACACGAAATTGTTGACAGTCCACTTGATTGTCAGAAAATGCTGGTACGAAAAGTATTTGTGCTTAAGATTCTTTCCCAACCGAATGTGTCAACAAGTTAAGCGGGCGGCGGCTTGATTGATACAGAACTGCACCAGCTGCGGTAAATTGTACGAATTTGATGCGCCCAGCGGAGTAGCTTGCCAAATGGGATCGATAAAACGTGTGAAATGGTTCACTCTGCTGATTGCGGGGGTGCTAACCATTGGTGTGGGCAGTGCTGTAGCTGTTTGGCAAACACAGGCATATGTTGAAGCCGAACTCAACGCTGGCGTCAGCGAAAAGCTCCACAAGTTTGGGCATAAATGGACTAGCGTCGATGTTGTGGGCCGCGATGTCACAATTTCTGGTCTAAGCACCAACACTGCTGAAATTGATGAAATCACCAAACTTGTAGCCGCGCATAATGGTGTTCGTAGTGTCAGTTTAGATATTCAAGTTGCACCAAAGATGGAGCCCTTCAAACTCTCGCTTTCCCAAGACGGCAAGTCTCGTTCAATGGTTGGCGGTATGCCAAATGATCACGTGACCAAACAAGTCACAGATTGGTTTGGAGAGGGCGACGTGTCTTTGGCGTTGGCGTCAGGCAGCCCCAGACCAAGTGATTGGCGCGATGCAAGTCAGTTTGCAATTCGGCTGTTGCAGCATTTTGATCAGGGCAATGTAGAAGTTGAAGGCCTGACCGTTTCCATGGCGGGACGGGCTAAAGACCATGACGCCTACCACACTCTTGATGTTGTGTTTGGGGCTGGGTTTCCGGACAATTTGGTGCGTGGCAGTGGTGAGATTATTCCGCCGCTCGTAGCTCCGTATGAGCTGTCAGGTCAAAAAAGCTCGCAAGGTAATTTGTCTCTTGAAGGAAATGTTCACTCACAGCCAGCAAAAGCAGAATTAAGGGAAGCTGGGTTAGACGTTGCAAACTTACAAATCAGTTCAGGCGCACCGAAAGACTTTGAGAACTCTTTGGGTTTGCTCGTGAAATCGCTTGATGAGCTTTTGAATGGCGAATTCTCGATCTCTGATGACCGCATACAAATTCAAGGTGAAGTGCCGAACTTTGAGGTTTATGACGATGTTAGCGGGTTGGGTGACCAACTGGGTGCATTCAATGTAACGGTAAATCTCGAGAGGCCAGTAATCCAGCCATTTACATTGAAGCTTGAGTTGCGCGATCAACAAATGGTTGTTTCGGGGTATGTGCCCAGCGAAGAAGGTTTGGCCAAACTGCAAATGGCATCAATGCCAGTAGACGTGTCTAAAGTCAGAGTAGCCCGCGGTGCGCCAGAGCAATTTGAAACTGCCACCGAAATGTTAGTGGATGCATTAGGCCATTTATATGATGGTGCTTCGGCAGAGATCGAAGATCAAAAAATTGTTGTGCAAGGAAAAGCAATTACACCGCAGGACTTTTTGGCGCTCCAAGAAAAGTTTGGCACCCAAATCCCGGACGGATATGACCTCGCCATAGCCAGCATCGAACTGCCGACCGTGTCGCCATATTCCTGGTCTCTGACCAAAGAGACGACAGATCGAGTTCGGATGGCCGGATATTCGCCATCAAAACAATTCAACTCCCAAGTTTTGCAGCAGCTTAATGGCGTTAAGTTGATGGATGAGACTTTGCCAGCCATCGGGCAACCGGCTGAATTTGAAACGGTAGCAATTGCGAGCGCCGCTGCTTCAAACCATATGGTTGAAGGGCAGGTAATCCTGAATGATGGGCAATGGTCCCTTGCTTCGACGATTGCCAATAAAGAGATGAAAAACAACATCTTTACAGAGTTTTCTAATAAAGGGATTAAAGTTGAAAGTTGGCAAGCCCAATTCACAGAACTAGCGCCACCTGTAGCAAAACCGTATCGATTTAGTGCCGTTTGGACCAATGAAGCTGAATTTTCGTTTGATGGTTATGTGCCAAATGAAGATCTGCAATTGCTTCTTTTGGGCATGGGCACTTCAAACGTCAGCCTAGCGAGTGGCGAACCTGATCGTTTTGAAGAAATCGCCAATATTGGCATTTCTGCACTTCAACAATTGGAAGAAGGTGAGTTTGGTTTTGACGGCGAACGTTGGCATATTTCGGGTACGGCAACCGATACGCAAACAGTAGAAAAAATCAAAAATGACCTAGGCGATTTTACGGCTGATGGTTCCGGTTGGACCATTGAGTTGACTGCGCGGATTGTTCCGGTGGTCCCATATATTTGGTCCGCACAGAAATCCAAAGACGCCGACATTGTCGTCAGTGGTTATGCACCGGAACAGGCTGTGATCGACGAATGGATGGCATTGCCCAATGTATCTGGGCAACCAAAAATTGGTGTTGGTGCGCCTGACGAGTTTCAATCCCGTGCGAACGTTGCGCTAAGTAGTTTGCAGGAACTAGAAACAGGACGCGCCAGTCTTTCTGGGAATACCTGGTCGCTGATTGGTCGTGCTAAATCTGATCAAGCCCTTGAAAATATGATGAAAATTTTGACGCCGTTCAGCTCGTCATTCCGACTGGATGTTCATGTTGTACAACCGATAGACCAACTCATCTTTTCAGCCGAACAGACAGAAAACGGTCTAATATCATATACCGGATATTTGGATGACCCCTTGTCGTGGAAGAAAACGCCGGACAATAGAGCGCTGTTCATTGGAAAAGTAATTGAAGAGCGTGAGCCATTTGTCGCACGGATCGAAAACGGTCTAGCCGCCGTCCAGATGTTAAACTTCGGACGCCTTTCGTATGATGGGACCGCTTGGAAAATTGAAGGTGAGGTCGCTGACAAAGCGATTGCAGCGGCGGTGAAACTAACGCTCGGTGACGACGAAGATCCTGTTTGGATGGTGAACTTGTCCAACGCAGAAGTCAAAGCGAAAGCAAAAGCCGAAGCGGACGAGAAGGAACGTATGGAAGCAGAAGCCAAAGCGAAGGCTGATGCAGAGGAAAGTGCGCGCATTGAAGCTGAAACAAAAGCAATAGCCGCCGAAGAAGCAAGATTGGAAGCCGAAGCCAGGGCTAAGGCAGAGGCAGAGGCTGAGGCTGAAGAGAAGTTGCGCTTGGAGGCTGAAACGCAGGCAATAGCTGCCGAAAAGGCAAGGCTGGAAGCTGAAGCAAAAGCAAAGGCAAAAGCCGAGGCAGAAGTGCAGGCAGAAGCCGCAGCGCAGGCAGAAACTGAGGCTAAGGAAAAGGCCGAAACCGAAGAGAAGTTACGCCTGGAGGCTGAAGCAAACGCCGAGGAAAAATCACGTTTGGAATCTGAGGCCAAGGCAAAAGCCCAGGCTGAGGAAAATGCGCGTTTAGGAGCTGAAGCCAAGGCAAAAGCTGAAGCGGACGAAAAAGCGAAGCAAAGCGAAATCGGTCTCAATTTTACGTGGAGCGCGAAGAAGGCTGGCTCTGGTTTTGAAATGCTTGGCAACGTGCCTGACCCAAGTGCGCGTTACAGCTTGCAGCTAGCAGTTGGTGCAGCGGAAACTCCGTCGCTTGACGTTGCAGCTGGTGCGCCTGATCGATTTTTATCAAATGCGCTTACCGGCATATTGGCATTAGAACATTTGGACGAGGGTGAAGTTACCTACAGCAAAGGGGCGTGGGAATTGTCTGGTGCGACAAGTGATTTTGTTTCAAGAGACAAATCATTGGCCAGCCTAACAACCTCTCCGGGCGATTGGGTGGTCAACATCAAAACGCCGCCAGCACATTTGATATGTGGTGAGATAATCGCTGATTTGGTTAAGCAGAAAGCGATTTCGTTTCAGAGCGGCAGCGCGAAACTAGACAATGCATCGACAAATACATTGGGTGAAATTGCAAAGAACTTACAAATTTGTCCCAAAACATTCGTAGAGGTCGAAGGCCATACAGACTCTGACGGCCCCGCCGACGCAAATTTAACGCTTTCGGTGATGCGTGCGGAGCGTGTGGTAGATGAATTGGTCGAGCTTGGCGTGGATGCTGGCCGTATCTTTGCAATCGGTTACGGGGAAAGCCTTCCCATTGCATCAAACGATAACAGAGCTGGAAAAAAAGAGAACCGGCGCATAGTATTTGCAGTGCGCGAGGCTGTAGAGTAGGGTTTGCCCACAAGGGGAGGTACACATGTTTTTTGAAACCATTGGATTTCTAATTTCTCAATATTGGCTATATTTGGCCATCGCTTTGGCGATCGGAATTCTAACCGGTTGGATGAGTTATGCGTCCGAAGATAAACTATAAATGCTGCTGACTGAACGAGGGAAACTGGTATGAATGCACCACATCTAATTGAAATTGCGCTGCTAATGCTGGCAGCATTTCTTATCGGTTGTTTAATCGGATATTTTTTGCGCCGTTTGATGGGCGGTAACGCCCCTGCATCATCTCCATCAAATCAGGCAACGGCCGCTTCCAGTTCTGTTGACAGCACGGTTGAGAAAACCAGCACCACAACGACCACCGACACCAAAGCTACAGCAAAAAAGGCTCCAGCAGCCAAAAAACCAGTAGCCAAAAAGGTCGCGCCAGCAAAGTCGTCGGCTTCAAAAGTTGCAACTGCTAAACCTGCGGCCACTAAACCTGCTGCAGCGCGCAAGACTGCGCCTAAAAGCACAGCGATGGCGAAAAAAGCGACTGCACCAAAGGCTGCCGCTAAACCTACTTCGGCGACCAAACCAGCGGCTGCTAAGAAACCAACCGCAGCAAAAGCAACGGTGGCAACTGACGGCAAACCAGCGACCTTAACGGCTCCAAAAGGTGGCAAGAAGGACGATCTAAAAACAATCAAGGGTGTGGGACCCAAGATTGAAGGCACCTTGAATAGCATGGGCATATATCACTATGACCAAGTCGCTTCATGGGGTGTTAAAGAGGTGAAGTGGGTTGATGAGGAACTGTCTTTTAAAGGTCGAATAGACCGCGAAAAGTGGGTTTCTCAAGCCAAGCAATTGGCCAAAGACGCAACATAGTCAATCAACTTCAAGTTTCGATTTTGAACAGTTTGGGCCGGAACCTTTTGGGGTTTCGGCCTTTATTTTCCGAGAGCTCGTTTATTGGTGTGCAGCACAAATTCAGCGATTGTGCCCATTTCATCTGGCTGCTCAAATAAAGCGGGCGACCCTTCACCTTCAATTTCAAGCGAGATCGCATCTGGCCTGCGGGTTAGCATATGTTGGTACACATCGGCACGTAACAAGTCAGTGTTGCGTGTACGCATGAGCAGCATCGGCGTTTGGGCAAGGCTGTCAAATAACGCCCAATTGGCGGTCAGCACGTCATCATTATCAAACGCATCAAGACGCTCCAATAGACGCCAGTCAAAGCGCGGCTCAAGCCGCTTTTTCTTTTTGTTCCATATGTGTGTGCGTCCGGCAATGCTGTCCAACTTGCCGCTTCCCAGCGCCGGATAATCCACACCGATTATACGACGAAGAGCGGCAATTGCTTCGTCCTCATTTCGGATTTTTGATAGAAACTTCAAGTTGTTGCGCAACCTTACCAAGCCCTGGGCACTGATGAGCGCCCCCGCGTCGCATAGTATCGTGCCTGCAATAATGCCTGGTGCTTTTGGACCAAGTGCCATGATCACATTGCCACCATGTGCTTGGCCAAACCAGATCGCGCGATGAACGTTCAATATCTTGCAAAGTTCTGCCATATCAACGGCGTCGTCTAGCGTCGAATATTCTTCAGATTTGGGTGCAATTTGTGACTTGCCACGGCCAATCAGATCAACGCGAATGATTGGCCACTTAGATCGGGCAAACTCTGAGAACTTGTCGGCAAAAGCAAAGAAGTCCGACATGTTGCGATGATAGCCTGCAATGCAAATGATGGGCAACTTTGATTTGTCGTCAAAGTCTCCGCTGGTGCGCACGGCCAATTGCCGTGCGCCGGATCGCACGCTGATCATTCTTAGTTCGCTGCGTTCTTGGCGAATGCTTTGTTCAAGATCCATAATGATCGCTATACCAAGTCCACGTAATATTGAACAGCGCGAACACCAAAACTAGTCTCAATAAATACTACGTAAGAATTTCGCCATTTGAAGGCGATTGTCGCCTAAGCGAAGTTTATAAATTTGGTAGTTTCCAAGCACCTTTTGAACGTAGCCGCGTGTTTCGGTAAACGGAATAAGCTCAATCCAAACGACCGGGTCAATCGACGGGCTGCGTGGATCACCATAGGCTTTGAGCCATTTGTTCACATTGCCGGCGCCCGCATTATATGCGGCTGCGGCCAACACTAATGACCCATCATAGCGTTTTAGCTGCGCCTTT
This sequence comes from Maritalea sp., assembly GCF_051251695.1. Taxonomy (NCBI): domain Bacteria; kingdom Pseudomonadati; phylum Pseudomonadota; class Alphaproteobacteria; order Hyphomicrobiales; family Devosiaceae; genus Maritalea; species Maritalea sp. The sequence continues at coordinate 45,277 of NZ_JBPOEU010000013.1, forward strand.
AAATATGTTGAACCGAGCAAGGCATTGTAAGATGGATCAGTTGTGAGCTTTGATTTCGAATAAGAAATCCCAAGCTTTCCAGCTGTTTCCTTCGCGGTGCCAGGCATCAATTGCATCAACCCGCGCGCGCCTGCATGGCTTATCGCTGTTCGGTTGAACTTACTTTCTTGCCGGGCAATTGCATATACAGCAGCATTGTCGACATCGGCCAATTTATGGCGAGGGAGACCGTCCTTAGGGAATGCAAACAGGTCCAGACCGACGCCTCTGCTGTTTGCGACATCTGACATCAAAATGGCCAGGTCATGTGCTTCAATATCTTGGGCCAGTCGTGCGGCCAGCAACATTTCGCCAGCTTCTTTTACTTGATAGATTAAACGACGGGTGAGGGGGCGCGCAAAACTATACGTCTTGTTTGCACCAAACAAACGAATGGCACGAACAATTTCACGCTGGTTGAACACTGCTTCGTTTTGCTGCCAGCTGGGCATGCCGCGTAATCCAACTGTTTTTTTGCCCAATCGAACCATGGCCAATTGACCATAATAATATTGGTTGAACTTTGCAGCTTGTTGGAAGTGCGCGTTCGACTGCGATGTTTGTCCCATTTTAGCATAGGCGCGGCCAAGCCAATATTGCGCTTTCGAAGCGCTTGTGGCGATGGTTGACATGCTTGCCATTTTTTTAAAGTGCTTCACGGCGGTTGGCGCATCGCCCAAAAACGACAACGCAATCCATCCAGCATGGAAATTAGAGTCAACCAATCTGCCTTCCGGGCCATTCGTGTATCCAGCTGCTGCCTGGTAGGCGATTGCTGGTTTGTTATAGGCAAGCAGTTTGCGCGTGAGGGTTCGCCGTTCATACCACCACAAATGGGCTTCTGGCAGTGCGCCTGATGCTTTGTTAAGCTCTTTTACGGCTGCGCTAATTGCGCCATTGTCGCTTAAACGTTGCGCATTCGCATAAAAATATAGCGGGTGATTGCGATAACTGGGATCGACACGGTCCAACAAGGAAACCGCGTTCTTTTGCTTACGCGAAACGGCAATGCGGGCAACAACTAAACTGCGTTGTGCTGATGATAAGCGATTCATGATGCGCTCAGCACCACGCGCTCTGTCGTGCATCAACAAGCGCTGCGTGCGCTTCCAATGGTCGTCTCTTGTTAATTGGCGGCTGTAGCGCGCCAAAAGGTCAGCTTCAACAGCCCTCGTTAAAAAGTTGTTGGTCCAAACGGATTTAATAATCCGACCTGCACGTTCAACCTGCCCATCTTTGGCGTAAGCGTCGGCAAGAGCAATTTGCGCGGTAAGGGTATAGGGCATTGCGCCACCCAATAGCGAAATAGCTGTCTGTTTGTCTTGCTTAGATTTCGTCAGCGATTGTTCTATGCGGGTCTTAAATGTCTTTGTGCTGGCAAAATGGGGCGCATCTGCCTGAAACCGCAATACGGTGTTGTGATCGATTGCGCCATTGCCAAAATAAATACTGGCCCACTGAATGGTACGTCGTTCAACATTATCGGCAATTGCTCGCGCTGCGCTGTAGGCGTCAACATAATTGCCGCGTTCCAACGCGCTCAAGGCGTTCTGAAACCGCTGGCTGCCCTTCACCGAAGCTGTTGATGTGGCGGTGGCGCTAATTGAACTCGTGACCGTGTTGTCAATTTTTTGCTGAGCGAACGCGTTAGAACTCAGCGTGAGCAATGTTCCCAAGCTGATGCCAGCCAAGATTTTAGCAAGAAACGCGTTTTTGTTACGAAATATTGGGCGGTCCATAATCATTATTTAGATCCGTTTGATGTACGCAAAACAAAATTCAACAATTGTGCGACCCCCATCGCACAATCTCGGAAATCATAATTCATTAAGGTGAATGATCGGTTTAGAAGCATGTAAAAACGCACCAAATTTGGATTTGTCGACTTGCGGCCATATTCAACTGCGATTATGTTCGTTAACTCCGGCACATTCAGGTTCAAATTGCGGAAATTATTTGACCTTTTGGTGACAACATGTTGTCAACAGTGCCTATTGATTTGAGTGAGAAGGGAAATGACGATGTTTCGTGGTTCTATTACAGCGTTGATCACGCCATTTCGCGATGGTGTAGTTGATGAGCCTGCATTTTCCCGTTTCGTAGACTGGCAAATAGAGGAGGGCACCAATGGTCTTGTACCTATGGGTACAACCGGTGAGTCCCCTACTGTTAGCCATGCCGAACACGAGCGGGTAATTGAGATCTGTGTTGAAACCACAAACAAACGGGTGCCGGTGATTGCCGGTGCCGGGTCCAATTCCACTAAAGAGGCCATCGGATTCGCAAAATTTGCTCAAAAAGTAGGTGCAGACGCTATTCTAACTGTGTCGCCCTATTACAATAAGCCAAATCAAGATGGCTTGTTCGCGCATTTCGCTGCGATTGCCAATTCCACCGACTTGCCGGTTTTTCTCTACAACATTCCAGGCCGCTCAATCGTCGATATCTCTATTGATACGATGGTACGCTTGCGCAAAGAGTGTCCAAATATTGTTGGTGTCAAAGACGCAACAGCAGATATGGCGCGGGCATCTTTGCAGCGCCATTATTTGGATGACAATTTCATTCAATTGACCGGAGATGATCTCTCAGCGCTCGGTTTTATGGCGCATGGTGGGCAAGGCTGCATTTCGGTTACGTCAAATGTTGCCCCAAAGCTGTGCAATGAGATGCAAGAAGCCTGTTTAAGCGGCGATTTTGCTAAAGCATTATCGGTGCAAGACAAATTGGCACCACTGCACTCGGCTCTATTCAAAGATCCGAACCCAGTGCCCGTGAAGTATGTCGCATCACGTCTAGGGCTTTGCGAGCCGGACGTTAGGCTTCCTTTGGTATCGATTTCTGACAGCACGAGAGCTGAAGTCGATGCAGCGCTAGAACATGCGGGTTTAATATAGCCCAAATGGCGCCGAAAAAGAAAAAAGACAAAGCAATATCGGGTCTGGTGGCGGAAAACCGTCGGGCTCGTTATGACTATGAAATCCTTGATACAATCGAAGCCGGGATCATGTTGCAAGGCACCGAAGTTAAGTCACTTCGCAATGGCAAAGCACAAATCACGGAAAGCTATGCCACACCAGAAAACGGTGAGATTTGGCTGATCAACGCCCATATTCCAGAATATCTGCAAGCAAACCGCTACAATCACCATGAGCGCCGCAAGCGGAAACTTCTTTTGTCGAAAAAAGAAATGAACCGCCTCATGGGTGCCGTTGAAAGAAACGGCAACACCATTGTTCCTCTAAAACTCTATTTCAACGATCGTGGAATGGCGAAGCTATTGATCGCCCTGGCCAAAGGCAAACAGTCCCACGACAAACGCCAAACAGAGCGAGATCGCGACTGGGCGCGTCAAAAGTCACGCGTGATGAAAGATCACGGCTAAGCCGCTCTAACCGTCAATAATTTGCCTAGCCCGTGCAAAAATGTCCTCAAACATTTCTTCAGTAAGCACCTTCGTGTTCGTATTGTATCGAGAGCAGTGATAGCTATCGATGAGCAAAGAGCCGTTCGGCAGACGATGTTCATTGCCGTGACCAAAGGGATGGTCTTTTTTCTTCACGCCAAAAACGGTCAAAAACGAATTGTGGGCAATGCCCCCAAGCGCAACCACAATTTGAACAGAACTGTTTTGCTCAATTGTTGCCTCAAGGAATGGGCGGCAATTACTGATTTCTGCGCCAATTGGTTTGTTTTCCGGTGGAACACAGCGCACGGCATTGACGATTATCGCATCAACTAGCTTTAAACCATCATCAGATGATTGGCCGTACTCGCCCTGCGCGAAGCCGAATTTTACCAGTGTTTGATACAATAAATCACCGGCCCAATCGCCCGTGAAGGGGCGTCCCGTTCGGTTTGCGCCGCGTAAACCGGGCGCGAGACCGACAATCATCAGATTTGGTGCGGGCGCACTCCAATTGGGAACTGGCCCATTGTGCCAGTCCGGAAATTTCTCGCGCGCGCCATTGCGAAACTGAACGAGCCGCGGGCACAATTGGCAATCCAAAGGCGGGTTGGTTTCAGTCAAAGGAGTTAGAGACCTATTTATCTGGCGTTTTTGCGCTCTCAGCTGGGTCACGACCAACTGACTTAGCAAGATCTGCAATATCCATGAAATAATCAGCCTGACGACGTAAGTCGTCCGAAATCATGGGAGATGCAGTTGCTTTTGTGGAAACTACAGTCACCTTTTTACCGCGCTTTTGTAGCGCTGCAACAAGGGCCGTAAAATCGCCATCGCCAGAGAACAAAACAAGATGATCATAATGATCAGACAAATCGAGAGCATCGATTGTAATTTCGATGTCCATATTGCCTTTAATCTTGCGGCGTCCCTGAAAGTCCACAAATTCTTTTGCGGGCTTGGTGACAACTGTGTAACCGTTATAATCCAACCAGTCGATAAGGGGGCGAATGGAGGAGTATTCTTGGTCTTCCACAAGCGCGGTATAATAATACGCGCGCAACAAATATGCTTGGCTTTGGAATTCAGCCAACATACGACGATAATCTAATTCTGCGCCCAATGCCTTTGCAGTAGCATATAGATTGGCACCGTCCATAAATAGGACAATTTTTTCACTCGGATCAAACATTCAGCAAATTTGCCTTACTCTACGTCAACAAGCAATTATGGCTTGTTATTTTTGACATAATATTACGATATGACTCAGTATTATGCCTATAATTTCGCGATTAATAGCATTTTTGCCACACAAATCACATTACTTTGGTTCAACCGAGTTAATAAATCAAAAAACACGAATATGTCGATGATTAATATTCGAACAATGCGGGGTAAATTTGGACCTTGTAAAAAGCTTGTACCTGTTGTAAGCACGGCGACCTATACTTAGTTTTGGAGAAGTCACTTTGGCACGCGTCACAGTTGAAGATTGCATCGAAAAAATTCCAAACCGTTTTGAGCTTGTCCTTTTGGCATCTCATCGCGCACGTTTGATCTCATCCGGTTCGCAAATTACGGTTAGCCGTGACAATGACAAAAACCCGGTTGTCTCGCTTCGCGAAATCGGCGACGGCACAATTTCTGCTGGTGACCTAAAAGAAGACTTGATCCATTCTCTTCAAAAATATGTGGAAGTTGATGAGCCGGAAGCAGACACTGCTCCGCTTATCGAAAGCCGCACAGATAGCGACGAGGGTATGGTCTTTGATACAATGAGTGAAGAAGAGCTTCTTCGCGGTATCGAAGGTTTGGCGCCCCCAGAACGGCGCGACGATTAGTCTTGCATCGCAGGGCTACAAACCGTTAGATTTTAAGGCGTCGGTTTCGACGCCTTTTTTATGCACTAAGTTCAACCAAATTTTTGCGGAGCAGCGCTAAAAGCCATGATGCGTCAATATGAGCTTGTCGAGCTCGTGCAAGCTTACAACCCCAAAGCTGATGAAGCCTTGTTAAACAAGGCTTATGTCTATGGCATGCGCAAGCATGGCGCACAAACCCGTGCATCCGGTGATCCCTATTTCGCGCATCCCTTGGAGGTTGCAGCGATCCTCACCGAATTGCATTTGGACGATGCCACAATTGCAGTGGCGCTTTTGCACGACACAATTGAGGACACGGACGCAACACGGGCTGAAATTGATCAACTCTTTGGCTCTGAGATTGGGGCGATTGTTGAAGGTCTCACCAAGATCGATCGACTAAATCTGACATCGCGCGAAGAGGCGCAAGCCGAAAACCTTCGAAAACTGCTGCTGGCGATCTCCGAAGATGTGCGGGTGTTGTTGGTTAAACTGGCGGATCGCTTACACAATATGCGCACGCTCGGGTTTGTGCCAGAACACAAGCGTAAACGCATAGCTCAAGAAACAATGGAAATTTATGCGCCTTTGGCAGGGCGTATGGGGATGCAAGATTTGCGGTCAGAGTTGGAAGATCTTTCCTTTAAGACCCTGCACCCAGAGCATCATGCTGCCATTTCTGAGCGTTTGGCTGACTACGAAGAAGAAAACAGACAAGTTGTAGATGAAATTCGCATGGAGTTGGCCGCGCGATTCGTTGAAGAGGGCATACTTGCCGACGTTACAACACGGTTGAAAGCACCATTTTCGATTTTTAAGAAAATGGAGCGCAAGTCCATTGGTCTGGAACAACTATCTGATATTATCGGTTTTCGCGTGGTGGTTGATGATGTCGCTAAATGTTATCAGGCACTTGGCGTTGTCCACACCACATGGTCGGTCGTTCCCGGACGATTTAAAGACTACATTTCCACACCCAAACAAAATGACTATCGCTCAATCCACACAACCATTGTTGGGCCGCGACGCCAACGGGTTGAGTTGCAATTGCGCACCAGGGAAATGCACCGAATTGCAGAGCTCGGCATTGCCGCCCACGCCCTTTATAAAGAAGGCATCTCGGGCGATATGGGGCGACTTGAGCAAGAGAGCCGGGCATATGGATGGCTGCGGTCAACAATTGCGCACCTTACCGAAGGGGAAAATCCGCAAGAATTTTTGGAGCACACCAAGCTTGAACTGTTTCAGGATCAGGTCTTTTGCTTCACACCCAACGGGCGTCTGATCGCCTTGCCGCGCGGCGCGTCATCCATCGATTTCGCCTACGCAGTGCATACCGATATCGGCGACACCTGCGTTGGCTGCAAGGTCAATGGCACAATTATGCCGTTGAACACCCAATTGCGTAACGGTGATGAAGTCGAAATCGTCCGTGACCCCGAGCACAGCCCGCCACCCAATTGGGAAAATATTGCCATAACGGGGAAAGCCCGTGCTGCAATACGACGCTCCCTGCGCAACGCATCGCAAGAGCGCGCACATTCGTTAGGGCAACAAATTTATGAAGCAATTTTGGAGCGCGAGACAATTGTTCTTGATGTAAAAGAGAGCAAATTGTTGTTGTCAGCCCTTAATTTAGCTTCGCAGCGTCAATTGTTTATTGCATTGGGTGAAGCAACGCTGTCCGGGGACGATCTCGTTCGGCAGATGGACACAATAAGAGGCGCGGAGAAGGGCAAGAAACGCAAGCCGATGGGGCTGCGTGTTGGCACATCAGCTGACGGATGGTTTTCTCTCGCCCAAGGGCCTGGATTTAAGTTCCGAGTGCCCGGAGGGCAAAATGTGCCTGAAAGTGTCTCGCGGACATTTTCCAGCTTGGACTTTACAACTCCAGTAAAAAAGGCTGCTGAAGGCATCGTGCCCGGAGATCGTCTAGTGGGCATATTACCTTCGGATGGCATCCTTACGATCTATCCAATAGGGTCTGAGGCATTGCCAGCTTATCACGATCAAAAAGTGCTTTGGATCGATGTCTTATGGGACATCGCGGACGATGACATGTCAACTTACAGCGCCATTCTAGCGATTCAATCAGTCAATAAACCGGGCATTTTGGCACAAGTAACCTCATCAATTGCTGCAACGGGAGCCAACATCTCGAATTTACTTTCGCGTTCTGCGACGGTTGATTTCAACGAAATGTTGTTCCAATTGGAGTTGGTTGATATCACGCAGCTAAATGATGTCATTGCCACGCTCACACGTATTGTTGGTGTATCCAAAGTTGTTCGCGCCAGCGCCGCAGAAGCTGAAATTGTTGAGAACATGAGTGATCAATATCAACAATTGGAAATAGAGGAGAATAAGGGATGAACCAAGAAGAAGTTTTAGCGGTTTTTCGGTCGTGTGGGGCAATATTGGAAGGCCATTTTATTCTGTCCTCTGGCCTACGTTCGCCAACATTCTTGCAAAAACAACGCGTGTTCATGCATGCCGATAAAGCTGAAATTCTTTGCAAAGCGTTGGCCGAGAAAATCGTAGCGCAAGGATTTGGCGATGTATCTCAAATCGTCTCACCGGCAATCGGCGGCATTATTCCCGGCTACGAAACCTCTCGTCACCTTAAAAAGCCTGCGATTTTCACCGAGCGCGTGAATGGCAAATTTGAACTGCGCCGGGGCTTTGAAATTGAACCGGGCGAAAAAGTAATTGTTGTTGAAGACATTGTTTCAACCGGCCTTTCGATCAGGGAGTGCGTTGAGTGCTTAACTGACCTTGGGGCTGAAGTTGTTGCAGCTGCATGTCTTGTTGACCGCTCAGATGGTGAGGCGGATATCGGCGTGCCGTTGGTCGCTTTGACCGGGTTCAAAGTACCTGCATATGCGCCAGATGATTTACCCCCAGAATTGGCGGCAATACCGGCTGTAAAGCCAGGTAGTCGCGGTCTTAAATAGGGTAGGTGCAAAAATATGATCATCGGGATGGGCAACGATATTTGTGAGATCGCAAGGGTGGAAAAAACACTAGAGCGTCACAGTGAGCGCTTCACCATGCGTTGCTTTACCGAAATTGAGCGCACTAAATCCGATCGCCGCAAACAACGCGCTGCAAGTTATGCCAAGCGTTTTGCCGCCAAAGAGGCGTGTGCTAAGGCCCTTGGGACTGGCATGTCACATGGGGTTTTCTGGCGCGATATTGGGGTTGTCAATTTGCCGTCGGGCAAACCAACGCTTAAGTTGACCAACGGCGCCCTAAAAGCGCTGCAAAGACTTGTGCCAGAGGGCCATAATCCCCACATTCATATTTCGATAACTGACGATAACGGCATGGCGCAGGCATTTGTTATCATTGAAGCTCTTGAAGTTTGACAAAAATCCGTTGATAAGACGCCATCAACCACCAGACAAGCAGGACCAAATGGCCGGAAAAATTGAGAACAAGCTTGATGCCAATGGCAAGCCCACGGCCAAAAGTGAAATTTGGGAAACGATTGTTATTCTCGTGCAAGCACTTGCTATTGCACTGATTTTCCGTAGCTTTTTGTTTCAGCCATTTTCAATCCCAACCGCATCGTTGCAGTCAAATGTGATGATCGGTGACTATATTTTGGCGTCGAAATACACCTATGGTTATTCCAAATACTCGTTCCCGTTCGAAATTATTCCCTTTAGCGGTCGGATATTTGGTCGAGCACCAGAGCGTGGAGAAATCGCCGTTTTCCGCCCCGTGCCGCAAACAGTTGATTATGTGAAGCGCGTAATCGGTTTGCCCGGTGACACAATTCAGATGAAAAAAGGCGTGCTGCATATTAACGGCACAGCCGTACAAAAAGAACGCGTTGGCACAATTATCGATACGGACAGTCGCGGCGACTCGCTTGAAATGATTCAATATCGTGAAACGTTGCCGAGCGGCGTGAGCTATCTTGTTCAAGAGTTTTCCGATACGCGCCCATTCGACGAGACAAGCGTTTATACCGTGCCAGATGGTCATTACTTTATGATGGGTGACAATAGAGACCGCTCATTGGATAGCCGTTCATTGCAAACCGTCGGTTATGTGCCGTTGGAAAATTTCATTGGTAAGGCTGAGGTACGGTTCTTCTCCATAAAAGACAACATCAATCCTTGGCAGGTTTGGCGCTGGCCGGGCAATGTTCGCCTAGAGCGCATGTTCCAATCCGTCTACCAATGAACACAAGAAACCGTACAATAGACGAGCTGGAACGACGAACTGGGCACCAGTTCAAAGATAGATCGCTGTTAACGCGATCTATCACGCATTCTAGCGCAGTTGCGCCCACCAGACGTACCGAGAACTCATACCAACGGTTAGAGTTTTTGGGCGACCGGGTTTTGGGGCTTGTTGTTGCTGACAGATTGTTGCGCGACAATGTTGGCGCCAACGAGGGTGGTTTGTCTCGCGCGCTTAATTCAGTTGTTCGTAAGGAAAGTTGCGCGGATGTTGCGCGTAAACTTGATGTCGGACCTGCGCTCATTATGGGGCAAAGCGAAGCGAAGTCCGGTGGCGCACAAAAAGAAGCTATTCTTGGCGATGTTTGCGAGGCGATTATTGGCGCGCTCTATGTGGATGGTGGTATCGAGGTTGCTCGAACATTCATCGAAAAACATTTTGCAAAATACATTAAAGGCGGCACCGATGGCCGTGGCGATGCGAAAACCAGTTTGCAGGAATGGGCCCAATCAAAAAGCCTAAGCCTTCCTGTTTACGTTGAGGTTTTGCGCGAAGGGCCCGACCACGCACCTGAATTTACAATTGAAGTACAAATTGAAAAACATGTTTCAGCAACTGCGATGGGCAAGTCGAAGAAGTTTGCTGAACATGAAGCGGCCATGAATTTTTTAATCCGCGAAGGCATTTGGAGCGAAGATGACGAATAACCACCCCCTTGATACCAGATGCGGATTTGTCGCGTTGGTCGGGGCACCCAATGCAGGTAAATCAACACTGCTAAATGCGTTGGTTGGCACTAAAGTGTCGATTGTAACGCACAAGGCGCAAACCACACGGGCGCAAGTGCGCGGTGTTGTTACCCTTGAGAAAAACCAAATCATCTTTGTTGATACACCAGGTATTTTTCTCCCAAAACGTCGTCTAGACCGCGCAATGGTTCAATCGGCGTGGAACGGCGTTGGCGACGCAGATATGGTCGCGCTGATCATTGATGCGAAGCGCGGCATTGTTGACGAAGTTGAACGTTTGCTGGATGGTCTTAAAGATTACAATCAGCGCAAAGTGCTTGTGCTCAATAAAATCGACCAGATCGATCACGAAAAACTGCTTGAGTTGTCAAAGACACTGAACGAAAAAGTTGATTTCGATCAGACCTTCATGGTTTCAGCGCTAAAGGGCCACGGCGTAAAAGATTTTGTGAATTTTTGTGGTGAACAAATGCCAGTTGACCATTGGCATTTCCCAGAAGATCATTTGACCGACCTTACTATGGCGCTTACCGCTGCAGAAGTGACGCGGGAAAAACTGTTTTTGCGTATCCATGAAGAGATACCTTATGGCGCGACTGTTGAAACCGAGAGTTTTAAAACGCAAAAAGACGGCTCAATCCGCATCCAACAAATAATTTACGTGGCTCGCGACGGGCACAAGAAAATTATTTTGGGTAAAAACGGCCAAGCGATTAAGGCAATCGGGGCTGAGTCACGCAAAGAACTCATGGAAATGTTTGATGTCAAAATACATCTGTTCCTGTTCATCAAAGTTCGTGAAAAATGGGGCGATGACCCATCTCGCTATCGGGAAATGGGACTTGAATTCCCCAAATAGGTCTTAAATGGAGTGGCGTGACGAAGGTCTTATTCTTGGCACCAGAAAACATGGCGAAAATGCCGTGATTGTGGAAGCTATGACCGTTGAACACGGCCGTCACATGGGTTTGGTTCGCGGTGGTCGCTCTCGACGTTTCGCTGCGCTTTTACAGGCAGGAAATAGTGTCGAATTGTCTTGGCGCGCGCGTCTAGAAAACCATTTGGGTTCATATACGGTCGAAGCACTTTCGTTGCGCGCTGCGGCGCTGATGCAAACACGCGAACGCCTTTCATTGAGCCAACTGATTTGTGAACATTTACGCGCATTGCCAGAGCGAGATCCGCATCCGCGTTTGCTGGCCGAAGCCACCGCAATGCACGACATTGAAGCAAGCGGATATATCCTTGGATCTGCGCTGGCAAAATTCGAAATGCGTTTGCTTAATGAATTGGGTTTTGGGATCGACATTAAAAGCTGCGCTTTGACCGGAGAAGAAACGGGTCTGGCCTATATCTCTCCAAAAACCGGACGAGCGGTGACCCACGAGGCAGCGCAACCCTATTTGTCCAAGCTCATGAAATTGCCCTCGCTGTTCGGCGGAATATTAGAATTGAGCGAAAAAGCTGAACTTGAAGCCGCATTTGCGCTAACAGAGCATTTTTTAAACATGCATATTTGGTCGCCGCGCCAATTATCCCCACCTTCTATGCGACAACGGCTGATCAAAACCCTATGTGAAGGGCTATAATCAGTTGAGTGATTCGATTTAACTGATCCATTTCTAAAGCGTAACGAGGCAATCTATGGGCGATCAGCAGCCCCCAGACGACAGTGGTCAACTTCCAGTACTAAAACTCAAGTCAGCGCTTGAAGAGCGTTATTTGAACTATGCGCTGTCGACTATTACTCAACGGGCTTTGCCGGATGTAAGGGACGGGCTTAAACCTGTTCACAGACGAATTTTGCACGCCATGCGTTTGCTTAAGCTCGAACCGGGGCAGGGATATAAAAAGTCATCTCGTGTCGTCGGTGACGTTATCGGTAAGTTCCACCCACACGGTGATCAATCTGTCTATGACGCTCTGGTGCGTTTGGCGCAGGATTTTGCAGTTCGTTATCCGCTTGTTGACGGCCAAGGAAACTTTGGTAACATCGACGGCGATAGCGCGGCTGCGATGCGGTACACCGAAGCGCGATTGACCGACGTTGCTGGTCGCTTACTCGAGGGTATCACAGAAGACGCCGTTGATTTTCGCGACACATATGATGGCGAAGACAACGAACCGGTTGTTCTTCCCTCCAATTTTCCCAATCTCTTGGCAAATGGCTCAAGCGGCATTGCGGTTGGGATGGCGACGTCTATCCCGCCGCACAATGTTGCTGAATTGTGTGACGCGGCACTTCATCTGATCAAAACGCCGAATGCGCGGACTGAAACCTTGGTCAATTATGTAAAAGGTCCAGATTTCCCAACCGGCGGCATTTTGATTGATGGCGAACAGTCAATCATCAACGCCTACGAAACGGGACGCGGGGCATTCAGATGTCGTGCGCGTTGGGAAAGTGAAGATACCGGTCGCGGCGGATATCAAATCGTTATCACCGAAGTTCCTTATCAGGTGCCGAAAGCGCGGTTGGTTGAAAAAATTGCTGACCTGCTGATCGCTAAGCGCTTGCCACTATTGCGCGACGTACGAGACGAGTCCGACGAAAATGTGCGTCTGGTGTTGGAGCCGAAATCTCGCGTTGTTGACCCCATTATGTTGATGGAGTCCATGTTCAAGCTCACCGATCTTGAAAGTCGGATTTCACTCAACCTCAACGTATTGACCAAAGGCGCGGTGCCCCGCGTTCTTGGCCTTGGCGATACACTTCGTGAATGGCTAGATCACCGCAAAGAAGTGCTGGTCAGACGTTCAAATCATCGATTGCGCCATATCGAACATCGCCTGAATGTTCTAAGTGGTTATTTGATTGCTTACCTCAATCTAGACGAGGTCATCCGCATTATCCGTCAAGAAGACAATGCGAAATCGTCGCTGATGGCTGCATTCAATCTGAATGATGTGCAAGCTGAAGCCATCCTCAATATGCGCTTGCGGGCATTGCGCAAACTCGAAGAAGTTGAAATTCGCACGGAATTCGACGGTTTGACCGTTGAAAAGGCAAAAATTGAAGAGCTTTTGGGCTCTGATCCTCAGCAATGGCAGGTAATTTCGACACAGATTAGAGACCTTCGGAAAGCCTACGGTCAAGACACCAAAATTGGTCGTCGTCGTACGACGTTCGAGGATGCCCCCGTGGCCAATCTGGAAGACATCCAAACCGCAATGATTGAGCGGGAGCCGGTGACCATTATCCTATCGGAAAAAGGCTGGATTAGAGCGCTTAAAGGGCACACGACTGATATTGAAGGTTTAACGTTCAAAACTGACGACCGGATAAAGACGTGGGCACACGCTCAAACGACAGACAAATTGTTCCTTGTGGCAACAAACGGCAAGGTCTTCACACTGCTTGCGGATAAACTGCCGGGCGGGCGAGGGCATGGTGAACCTGTTCGTATTCTGATCGATTTGGAAGAAAGTGCCGACATTTTAGACCTTTGTGTCCATGTACCAGGAACAAAACGCATGATTGCATCTGACATTGGCAACGGGTTTGTTGTTGGTGAAGAAGCCATGATCGCCAATACGCGCAAGGGCAAGCAGGTGCTTAATGTTACGGGCGAACAAGAAGCTAAGATTTTCGTTAAAGCTGAAGGCGATATGGTCGCTGTGATCGGCCAAAATCGCAAGCTGCTTGTGTTCTCAAGAGATCAGTTGCCTGAAATGGGACGTGGAAAAGGCGTCCGTTTGCAGCGTTACAAAGACGGTGGGGTTTCTGACGTTAAACTCTTCAACGCTGAGGACGGTCTAACTTGGACAGATAGCTCCGGAAGGACTTACACCAAAAAGGGTGAAGAACTTCTGGAATGGCAGGGTGAACGCGCCCAAGCTGGACGACAGCCGCCAACCGGTTTCCCGCGCAACAACAAGTTCAAAGGCTAGTTGAGTTCGCCAGAATAGATTTGAAAGTCGATCACCAACGGATAATGATCAGAACCACCATTGGCGCCGCGGTGCCAATTGGTGGGTTTTATATGACTTGATGCAAGAATGTGATCCAACTGCAGCCAAGCTGGCATTGGAACAGGGTGAGTTGGTGGCGCAGGCCAAGTCGGCATCAGCCAAACGGCGCGCTTAAGTTTGCTCTGATCCACCAAGTTTTTAAATGAATATGAAAACGGTGTTGAGTTGAAGTCACCCCCAAACAATGTCGGCCCTGACTGAGCCAAGATCACATTTACTACCGTTTGCATCTGTTCGCGTTGCCGCCCAGCAGGAATTGGCCAATCAAAATGGGTGGTTATCACATTAAACGGAATCTCATCTTGAACTTGAACAGCGATTATCGAAGTGCGTTGTTTGGTACTCAGCTTGTCGATGCAATTGTGTCCTGGTAACTCTTTGAGCGGCAGTTTTGAATAAATGCCAAGGAATGACCTTTTCCCGCCTTGGCAATGAACACTATAGGGGAACAGAACCGTTAAGCGTTCCTCGAGTTCTCCCCTATGCCAGCGCCAATATTCCTGCATCAGTAAAACGTCCGGATTTTCGTCTTTAATGCTGGCAAATAGACCTTCAATGTCTTCGTTCTTTGCATAAATGTTGAACGTCATCAGCCGTTTAGTATTTTCGATTTGGGTCAGTTGAGGAGTTTGCCGAATGGCGCCAACAATTTCTGGGACAGTCACAAGACAAGAGGCAATAAACCCAGTTGCGCTTACGCTCAGCATTAGGCCCCGAAACGGCTGCCGGTGCGCAAATATTGCAGATGTGACAAACAGAACTAACGTGACCGGAAAGATGACAGGCTGGAAATGGTTGAAAACATCCAGCGGCCAAAAAGCAAAGGCCAGAAAACCAGCAATCGCCGCCAGTGAGACAAAAAAAGCGCCGCTCGAAAACAAGAACAGAAAAATGGGCTTAAGTCGCTTAATGATCACAGGCGAAACAGTCTCATTTCTGCCCGGTTGGGGCGTCGTCTAACAATTGCCAGCGATCCCCGTTTCCAAGGATTTCCAACGGTTGAAAGGAACTTTTATAGGTCATTTTAGGCGAATTTTTGACCCAATATCCCAAATACAAAAACGGCAGGCCCAATCGACGAGACCGCTCTATTTGGTCCAACACCATAAACCGCCCAAGACTGCGTCGATGGGCTTCCGTATCGAAAAAGCTATAGACCATCGAAATGCCGTCCGGCAGAAGATCAGTAAGGGCTAACCCCACAAGAGGGCCATCGTCCTGATCCAAATCAGTTCGAATACGGTATTCTACAACCATTGACTGAACAGGCGTGTCTTCCAGCATAAACTCATAATCAATATGTGACATTTCCGACATGCCACCATCTTGATGCCGCGTTTTTAGGTAGCGTTTGAACAAAGCGTACTGTTCTTGTGTCGCTACGGGGTCAACTGGCGTACCAACAATATCTGCATTCTTTCGCCAGATTCGGCGTTGATTGGCGTTGCGCTCGAAGTCGTCAACCAGAACGCGTGCAGATTGACAAGCATCGCAACCTTCGCAGGCCGGACGATAAGCGATGTTTTGGCTGCGTCGAAATCCGTGCAAACTCAACATATCATGCAAGTCCCCGGCGCGTTTGCCGGCCAAGTGGGTGAATAGCTTGCGTTCAAATTTTCCCGGCAAATAGGGGCAGGGCGTTTCGGCGGTCAAATAAAACTGCAAATCTGACGGGCTATGTTCAGTCATTGCATGCTTATTCGCCAGTTTCCCGGCTATCCCTTTGGGTTCTTTTAGGAGAGTTTAGACCCCATAATACCATGGCGCAACTATGCTAAATGTTATCCAAACCAAAAGGATAAGTGGCACACCAGCGATGAAGTAATGTTTGAACCGATAATGCCCTGGGCCCATTACGAGCAAATTGGTTTGATACCCAATGGGGGAGGCAAACGAAGCGTTGGCACCAAGGATTACAGCTACAACAAACGGAAGCGGATCGACGCCTAAACTCTGCGCGGTTGATATCGCAATTGGTGTAAATAGCACTGCAGTGGCATTGTTGCTCAGCACATTGGTCAGAATTGCTACGATAATGAAGATGATCGCCATCACAAGAGACGGCGTGACGTTGCCCAAGCCGCCCACAGCCCAATCAGCCAGCAATTGCGCACCTCCGGTTGCTTCAAGAGCGCCAGACATTGCGATTGCAGAGCCAACGAGCAAAATGATTCGACGGTCAATGGCACGGGTCGCCTGGCGTACGTTCAAACAGCCGGTGGCTAGCATGCCAAACGCCCCAGCAATGGCGGCAAACACAATGGGCACGAACCCAGTAGCAATTGCTGCGACAGTTGCCAGAAAGACCATTTGTGCTCGAAACGCAAACCGATGAGGCCGCAATTCTGACGCGCTCCACTCAATCACGACAATGTCTTGCAACCCGCGCATTCTGTTGATGCGGTCAGCTGGCCCAGCGATTAGCAATACATCGCCAGCTTCCAATCGAATGTCTGATAGTGATTCGCGGGGCATGCGGCTACGTCGCTCGACGCCCAAAATCAGACAGCCATGTTGCGCCAAAAATCCGCGTTGATCGATACCGTTGTTGATTAGGCGTGAGCCGGGCTGCACCAGCGCTTCACACATCACAACGCCGTGGTCTGTGGTGCCTTCGTCCGCACCAGGCTTTAGCGGCGTATCAAAAGCGCGCCATTGCTTTAGGGCGTCGGTCAGTTTCTCTCGGGTGGCAGCAAGAATCAGCACATCACCTGTACGAAGAGTAATGTCGTCGAACGGTGGCAAATAGCGATGATAGCCCCGAATGACCGCCCTAACGGTCATGGTCGTTATCTTGGGGAACATGCCAGCGACGGTTTTTTCCCCAACCAACGGGTGGCTATCGTAAAGCCGAATTTCTGAAATGAATTGTAAGTTGCGTTGCTGAACTTCTTGTCCGTCTGCATTTACGGCGCTTGGCAGTAATTTGGGCATGACAAACAAAACATATACGCCACCCACTAGCGCCATTACGGAGCCCGGCACTGTGAAAGCGAAAAAGTCTAACCCCTTAACACCTGCACCAACCGCAATACCAGCGGCCAAAAGGTTGGTGGAAGAGCCGATCAGCGTGGTCATACCGCCAAGTATCGATATGAAGCTTAGGGGCATCATTATTTTAGGTGTCGGTAGCTTGCGCCGGGCCGCGACGGCTGTGAGCAGCG
The DNA here is from genome assembly GCF_051251695.1 of Maritalea sp. Taxonomy (NCBI): domain Bacteria; kingdom Pseudomonadati; phylum Pseudomonadota; class Alphaproteobacteria; order Hyphomicrobiales; family Devosiaceae; genus Maritalea; species Maritalea sp. The sequence continues at coordinate 62,663 of NZ_JBPOEU010000013.1, forward strand.
GTATGAACATAACAACGACCGGCGTATTGTTGATGAACGCGCTCGCAACACCTGCAATGATGAGGACGATGGGAATAACACGTTGGGGATGTCGTGGCCAAAGTCGTTCAAAAGTCTTCGTCAGACTGCCAAGAGCATCTGTTTGAAACAAAGCTTGCCCGATAACAAGGAGCGCTAAGATCGTCAGCAATGACGGGTTAGAAAACCCGGACAGTAATTCTTCGGCTTCTAGCCCTGCTTCCGGCGCCAGCAAGCCGATTGCCATCAATACAACAATTGCACCAAGCGCGACCAGCTCCAAGGAAACGAGTTCAGTTGCGAACAGTACAATTGCAATAGCAATTACCGCAAAACTTGCCCACATGGCTAAAGAATCAGCGCTTAAAATTTGTGCAACCATGGTCGACACATTGCCGATTAGCTAGCCGACCTCCAAGCACAAATTTGGACTATACGCACCGAAATCAACACTTTTTGTGCTTTTTTACCACTATTCGTCCCAGCGTGGATTGGTAGGCGAAACCCATGGTTCATCATAGCCGCGCACTTCTTCTTGCCAAAAACGTTGCATGGGTGAACGACGAACCATCAATGTGCCGACAACAAGGTCATGCAACATCTGACGACGCTTAGTGAAAAGCGGAACCAGAAGAACAAGCGGGGTGAGGGATTGCGAAATCCAACCTACAATTGGGTGCAAAATGGCCAAGCCACCGTCAAGCGTGCGGGTGCGGGTTGGCGTCAGCACAATGTCCATCAACTGCATGCCGATGGTCGCCCGGGCAGGAGAACCTAGCGTAATGACATAATATGCGAATATCACGCCGGGCACCAAAATAAAGTAACCGAGCCAAGCAAGACCGAGTGTCAGAATGCCCAAAATACCCAGAATGACGGCGGAAACAGCGATCGAAGCGATCAGAATTACCGCGTCAATTATGAACGCGAAAACGCGACGTTTCAAAACACCCTCAAAAAGTTCAGGGGAAGTGTCAGGTGTTGGCAGGTCGTCACGCATATTCAGTCCAAATGTATCTTTTGGCATTGTTCGTCTCCATCTCTAACGCATAGATGGTTCAAAAATCGAGTGGAACAAGTGCAAAATGCCAAATTATCGGCGTAGGCCGTCATTTGAGTTTTGCGACGGCCATTCTGCACGGTCGTCGCTGTCATATGAAACGTATGCAAAACCGTATTGCTGCAGTTTTTGTTGCAGCGTCCTAATTGATGGCGTTGCCCAGTGCTTTTATACCTGCCGCACCGATAGTTATGTCAAGCTTAGGTGTAGTCGCGCCACTAACACCAATTCCGCCAACGAGTTCATTGTTTATATAAATCGGTTGGCCACCACCCAATGCAAACAACTCGCCCGATGTTCCAATAAATGGCAATGGTCCACCTTCCAAATTCTCACCAAATGCCCAGTCAGACAAGGATTGTGTTGGCACACCAAAGGATACGGAGCTGGTCGATTTGTCTATGGCGAAATCAATGCTACCCAAGGCAGAGCCGTCCATTTTTTCAAATGCAATCAATGTTCCGCTTTGGTCGACAATTGCGATGCTAACTGCCGCATTGTTGGCTATCGCGGCCCCTTTGGTCGCATCCATCATGAGTTCTGCCGCATCAAGTGTCAGCATTGTTTGCTTGCTCAAAAGGTGATCGCTGGCAATGGCTGGCAGTGCGGACGTCGCAAGCATGGTGGCAATAAATAAAATTTTCATTCGTTGTTCCATAATAGTGGATTGTCAATTTTACAAATTTGGTAATATTGTAAAATTGACAAAAAAACAAGCCTAAGCAATATACTTCTTATGTTTGAACATGATGTGACAAAACGCGAAGAAGAAATTATTGAGGCAATGATTGTTGTCATTATGCGTTATGGTTTGTCTAGAACCAGCATGAACGATATTGCCAAGCAATCAGGTTTGTCTCGACAATCAATTTATTTGTGTTTCTCGACGAAAGACGAGCTTTTGCGCGCAGCAACACGGCTACTTTGCGGCAGGGCAATTGCGGAGATTAAACAAGAGTTCGAGCAATCCGATGACCTCGCACAGCGACTAAACAAAATATTTGACGCAATCGCAGTCAAAAGTTTCAAAATGATCCAGCAATCGACAGATCCTTCTGACATTTTAAATGGATTTAATGAAGCTGCGCGTGATGAACTGGTTTCGGCTTCCGAACAGTACCGAATCGCCATCGAGGAAGCATTAGCCCCTTACGAAGAGGCGATTGTTGGCCATCAAATGAGTCTTTTTCAGCTCTCAGACTATATTCAGCAATCTTTGATGGCCTTGAAGCATTCACCCAAAAACGAAGCCCACTTGCACGAACTGCTCAGCGTTTTGCGCAACAGCACGCTTACCCTTTGTGGCGTAGATATCGCAAAAAGCTAAGACGTGAAAATCTAAGAATGGTGCTCTACGATCAAGACTAGCTGTTGAGCAACTCCGCCATGTCTTTGGCGAAATAGGTCAATATGCCTGAGCATCCTGCGCGCTTGAACGCAATTAGGCTTTCTACCATCGCGGCTTGGCGATCAATCGCGCCAGCTTGAGCTGCGAATTCAATTTGGGCATATTCGCCAGAAACTTGATACGCGAACACGGGGATTTCAAACCGAGTTTTGATTTCTCGCACGATATCGAGATACGGCATACCGGGTTTGACCATTATCCAGTCAGCGGCTTCCAAGATATCTTGCTCGACCTCGCGCATGGCTTCCTCGCGGTTATATGGCTCGAGCTGATACGTCTTTTTGTCGCCTTTCAAGCGGGAGCCAGAACCAACAGCCTCACGAAATGGTCCGTAGAAGGCGGATGCGTATTTAGCCGCATAGGAAAGCAACAGCGTGTTTTGATGCCCCTCAGCGTCCAAAGCTTCTCGAATTGCGCCAATGCGTCCGTCCATCATGTCAGATGGGGCAATAATATCGGCACCTGCGCGCACTTGGTTAAGAGATTGCTTGACCAATATTTCGACGCTCTCGTCGTTTAGAATGCGTTCACCATCTAGCAATCCGTCATGACCATGGGTGGTGTAGGGGTCCAACGCAACGTCGGCGATAAGACCAATTTCGGGTACTGCCGACTTAATTGTTGAAAGAGCGCGACACATCAAATTGTCAGGATTATAGCTTTCAGAACCATCTTCAGATCGTGCATCAGCTGGCGTGTTCGGAAAAAGGGCGAGGGCAGGGATGCCAAGAGCGAGCGCTTCTTTTGCAGCTTGGACGGCGAGATCAATGGATAATCGATCCACGCCAGGCATGGATTTAACGGCCTGCCGTTCATTCTCACCCTCAATGATAAAGAGCGGCCAAATCAAATCGCTCGGCTGAACGATAGTTTCGCGCACCATATCTCGGCTCCAACCATATTGCCGAGAGCGACGGAGGCGACGTCCTGCTAGAAAATCCATATTCACACGCTCAAAATTCTTACTCATATGCCGTCATTTTCCTGAATTGGATTTTTGCTTGGAATCTTAAATTGCTTGACGCATTTGGAACTTAACTTGAAACAATGGTCCAGCAAAATTTATGCAATTTAGCTGCGGCACCTTGCCACGAGCAGCCTAGTTTGGTTATGCAGCTTTAAAAGAGGAAACGCAAAATGGCATTTTCAGCCCGACGGATTCGTATTGTTGCACGCATTGTTGCTGGCGTTAGCCTTGTCGTGGGTTTGATGAATGCGTTCAACGCTATGGGTGTATCTGCCAGTTTAATAAGCCCAATCGAACAATATGGCGAAGCAGCATTCGCTGTGTTGTCTGTTGTAGCGCTATTAAGGCTTTTTGCGGCGGTCGGGTTGTGGGCCCATGCAACTTGGGGCGCATTTCTGCTTCTTTTTGCAAGTGTGCTCGAAATGTTTATTGCGACCTCAGGTCTTGTTGACCTCATGATCAGCCCTACCGGATTTGCAATCAGCATCCTGTTGCTTGCTTCATCATTGGGATTGTTAATTTGGCGTTCAGTGAACAAGCACCAGCACGTAAACCAATTGTGAAGGTTATGAAAACCTGAACGTGCTTAAGGTTTGAGAAAGCTAAAAATGCCTATTTATTCAGTAAGATATTCTTAAGTCTGTATCTTAAACTGATATTATAGCTCGTTCGCTAATTTGGCTGCATAGACACGAAAAATCGTGCGACCAAAACAGTGAGGCAATTATGACTACGAACCCGATGAAAGTTAAGGCGCATTTGCCTGAAGAAGCTGGCCCCTCTTTAAAGCCAAGCTATCTGGAAGCCGTTTCTCGCGTGGAGCGTCTTCACCGTCGTTTACTCGATCTGGTAAAAGACGAGTTTGACCGCATGGGTTGGGATGATATCAACCCAGTTCAAGCCATTATGATGTTCAATATTGGTGGCTCTGAGTTGACAGCAGGCGAATTGCGTTCGCGAGGCTACTATTTGGGATCAAACGTATCTTACAACCTCAAAAAGTTGGTGGATACAGGATATATTTTTCAGGAACGCTCAAAGGCTGACAGACGTTCAGTTCGAATTAAGCTTACGCCAAAGGGCGAAGAGGTTGCAGAAGTGATCGACGAACTTTATGACCGCCACTTGAAATCCATCGCGCATGTTGGTGGTTTGTCGGAAACAGAATTTGAAGGTCTAAACACAGCCCTTGCACGTCTGGAACGTTTCTGGGTCGATCAAATTCTTTATAAACTTTAGAACTTACGATATTACCTGTTTGGTTAAGCACACCGGCTGCGCCTGTTTCTTCATCGAAACATGGCGTGGCTTGATGCTTCATTGCTAGTTTAGGTGTCGCTTCCAATTGAGGCGCTGGCAATTCAATAAAGCCGCAAACGACACAAAGATGCCTTAAACACCAACTAGGCAAAACCAATACAATCATTGGTTGAGGGTTTGCGCATGTAGTGTTAAACACGCTGATGTATTCATAAGCTGTAGTTGGGGCATTTTTGTCATGAAATTCTTGAAGCGAAACACTGTTAAAATGCTTGCTGGCGCGATCGTCGCCATGTCGCTTGGCGTTTCAGCGCCTTTTGCGCAGGATAGTGTAAGCGCGGCACAAGATGCGATCGACTCGATCGAGCCCGTTCTTTCCTACGACACGGCCTACAATCTACAATTAGCCATCCAAAAATATGAAGCGATCGCTGCTGCAGGCGGCTGGGAGCCGATTTCGCGCGGATCGTACGGTTTAAAGCTTGGCAAAAGTCAGGGCCATGTGCGTGGCATTCGTAGACGTTTGATGGCATCTGGCGATTTGGATCCCAATCTTCGGCTGTCTGACGAATTTGATGCAGATGTTGATGCTGCGGTACGCCTCTTTCAGGCCCGTCACGGTTTGCGTTTAACGGGCGTTCTTGACCAAGAAACCTTCATCACCATGAATGTGCCGGTACAGGAAAAGCTCAATCAGCTTCGTCTGAACCAAGCACGTGTTCAGGAATTGGTACCAGCACTCGCAGATCAGTATATTGTTGTGAACATTCCTGCCGCTTCAATTGAAGCCGTGTCAAACGGCACCGTTGAGCGCCGTCACACGGCGATTGTTGGCCGTATTGATCGCCCAACTCCAATTTTGCAGTCCAAAGTCCACCAGATCAATTTTAACCCATATTGGCATGTGCCCAAGAGCATTATTCGCCGCGACATCATCAAATATATGAATGATGATCCGCAGTATTTGGCCAATTTCCGGATTAAAATTTATGACGGCAATGGTGAGGAACTCGAGCCAAGCTCTGTTGACTGGAAAACAGAAGAGGCAGTTCAGTATTCATTCCGCCAGGAGCCCGGTGCTGAAAACTCCATGGGTCATGTGAAAATCAACTTTCACAATAAACATGCGGTTTATCTGCACGATACGCCTCAAAAATCACTGTTTGGTCAAAACAGACGTTTTCACTCTTCAGGCTGCGTGCGCGTGGATGACGTCGATCAGCTTGTGTCATGGTTGTTGCAGAGCAACGGCGAATGGGACCAAAACGCTGTGGACGCAGCATTTGAATCTGGGGAACGTTTAGACGTCAGCATAAAAAATCCAGTGCCGATTATCACGACCTACATCACTGCCTGGGCAAACCGCGAAGGTGTTGTTTCGTTCCGTGAAGATATCTACCAATATGATGCGCAGGGCCGAGTGGCATTGGCTAGCGATTAAGAACTAAAGGGTTCGTCCATGAGAGAGCGTGACGTTACGCCGGTCGGCACCGTTTATTTCGAGTTCATTCAAATGGGTGGGCAAGTGCGAATCGCAGCCATTCATGAAGAAACCGGCACAGAAGTCATGGCAATTGCACCAATTCAAGCGACTGAGCAGCATATGCGACAGTTGGCGTTGGGCAAATTGCGTCGGAAACTAGCAGAAGCAAAGTCTTAGCAAGAACCGATTGAACTTTAGACGACTTGGATTACCCAATTCTCTATGATATGCCGTCCTCACCGAAATTGGTCGTTATAATCGCGAGGATTTTCCATGACCGAAATTTTTCCAAATTTCTTCACCAATTCGCTGGCAGATGTCGATCCTGATGTTGCGCGGGCAATTGATGCTGAACTTAAGCGTCAGCAAACTGAAATCGAACTTATTGCTTCAGAGAATATCGTCTCTAAAGCGGTAATTCAGGCGCAGGGCACAGTCCTGACCAACAAATATGCTGAGGGCTATCCCGGCAAACGTTATTATGGCGGTTGTCAGCATGTTGATGTTGTTGAGAACTTGGCCATTGATCGCGCCAAGAAGCTCTTCGATTGCGCATATGCCAATGTGCAGCCGAACTCTGGCTCACAAGCCAACCAAGGCGTATTCCAAGCACTTATTCAGCCCGGCGATACGATCCTGGGCATGAGCCTTGATGCAGGTGGACACCTTACCCACGGCGCGCGTCCTAACCAATCTGGTAAATGGTTCAATGCGATCCATTATGGCGTGCGTAAAGAGGACGGTCTGTGTGATATGGACCAAGTGCGTGACTTGGCTAGGGAACATAAACCCAAGCTGATCATTGCAGGTTTCTCCGCTTATTCGCGCGTTCTTGATTTTGCGGCCTTCCGCGAGATTGCGGACGAAGTAGGCGCCTACTTCATGGTGGATATGGCACACGTTGCTGGCCTTGTGGCTGGTGGCAAATATCCTAGTCCGTTCCCACACGCCCACGTTGCAACCACAACTACGCATAAAACGTTGCGCGGACCACGCGGCGGCATGATTCTGACAAACGATGAAGCGCTCGCCAAAAAGTTCAATTCAGCGATTTTCCCTGGTATTCAGGGTGGACCTCTGATGCATGTTATTGCAGCAAAAGCAGTGGCTTTTGGTGAAGCTTTAACAGATGACTTCAAGCAATATATCACTAAAGTTGTCGACAATGCCCAAAGCATGTCAGACGCGCTTATTGAAGGTGGGTTGGACATTGCATCAGGCGGTACAGACAACCATTTGATGCTCGTTGACCTTCGTCCTAAAGGCGTTACCGGTAAGGCAACTGAGGCTGCTCTGGAACGTGCGCACATTACCTGTAACAAAAACGCCATTCCGTTTGATCCGGAAAAGCCTTTCGTAACGTCCGGTATTCGTGTGGGTACACCAGCGGCAACATCACGCGGTTTTTGTACAGTGAGCTTTAAGACTGTCGGCGAATTGATCGTTGAAGTTGTTGATGGGCTTTCAAAAAATGGCGAAGAGGGCAATGCAAGCGTTGAAGCTGGCGTACGTGAGCAAGTAAAACTGCTCACAGATTCGCACCCGATTTACGCTGATTAGGCCTCTGGAGGCACCATGCGCTGCCCATATTGCGGTAATCACGATACGCAAGTGAAGGATTCTCGGCCAACCGAGGATTCTAACGCGATCCGTCGCCGCCGAGTTTGCTCGGCGTGCGGTGGGCGGTTCACCACGTTTGAACGTGTGCAATTGCGCGAGCTGATTGTCAGCAAAAAATCGGGCCGCAAAGTGCCTTTTGATCGCGAGAAACTCACGCGATCAATCAAAACCGCTCTTCGCAAACGCGAAGTCGATGCAGAAGCTGCAGATCGAATGATCTCTGGCGTGGTGCGTCGGCTCGAAAGCATTGGCGAAAACGAAATCACCTCAGAGCAAATTGGCCAACTGGTTATGGAGGGCCTTAAAGAGCTCGATGATGTGGCCTTTGTTCGGTTTGCCTCCGTTTATAAGAATTTTTCCAAAGCAGATGATTTCAAATCCTTCCTTTCCCAGCTTGATGCCGGAAGTAAGGAAGACGAGTAGTTGGGCGGACTAAGGTCCAGCTTGACGCTATTTCTTCCTGTTTCAATGAGGCATTTTATAAAGTACGCCCCATTAATCGGGGGCAGGCAAATGCGGCCTTGCAAATGTGGGCAATGAGATAAACATTGAAATTGATCATGCGGCGCGATATGCAGCCAGCTTGATCGCAATGAACTATGCTCGCTAATTCGCAATTTGAGGACCAAAATGACAGATAAGCCAAGTATTTTGCTCATAGAAGCGCGCAATTATGAAGAACTTGCCGACGAGTTGGCAACAGGCGCCATGGAAGTTTTGGACGAAGCAGGCGCTGTTGTGACACGTATTTCTGTCCCCGGCGTACTCGATATACCCAGCGCGCTATCGATGGCGCTTATTGGTGCAGAAGTTGCTGATGCTGATGTTTACGATGGTTATGTCTTGCTTGGCGTGGTTATTCGATCTGAAACATCCCGCTATGAGATTGTCGCAAATGAGAGCGCACGCGCAATTATGAGCATGGTGACGTCTGAAGGCTTAGCCTTAGGTAATGGTATTCAAACTGTGGAAAACCAAGACCAAGCGCGGGGTCGGGTTAAACGAACCAACAAAAATAACGGCGCAGATGCCGCCAGAACAGCACTTGCCATGATCGACGTGAAAAAGAAGTTTGGATTGTAAGAGATGAACGAAGATAAACAACAACGTTCGCCCGGACAGGCCAATCAGCGCGGCGCGGCGCGTCTAGCTGCGGTGCAAGCGCTTTATCAAATGGATATCGGCCGAAGTTCGCTTGAGGCGACTTTGACCCAGTTTGACATGTTTTATTTGGGTAAAGAAGTAGAGGGAGACGAGTATCTCCCTGCGGACAAAGACTATTTCACCCAAATCCTAAAAGGCGTGAAAGCGCATCAGCTCAAGATTGATCCAATAGTCGATAATTCACTGGTTGAAGGTTGGCCCGTTACTCGAATCGATAGTACACTCCGTGCGATCCTGCGTTCTGCAGCGTTCGAATTATTGTACAAAAAAGATGTTCCCGTACGTGTAGTCATCACTGAATATGTCGATGTTGCACGGGCGTTTTTCGAAAAAGATCAACCTGCCATGGTCAATGGCGTTTTGCATAATATTGCGCAGATATTTAGACCAGACGAACTGAAATAAACGGAGTCCCCAAAGATGACTGAGCCCGAATTTAATAAAGAAAAAAATGCGGGCCGAAACATCGGGCTCTTGGCTTTAACGCAGGCTGTCGGCGGCTCTAGCCAAGCTATCGTTATGGCTGTTGGTGCGCTTACTGCCGCAAATCTAGCCACAGATAAAAGCCTAGCAACACTTCCAACAACAGCAATGATTATCGGTTTGGCCCTTATGGCCGGACCAGCAACAAAAATCATCTATTCGATTGGACGTCGAAATGGATTTTTGGTGGGCGCAGGACTAGGGGTGATTGCGGGATTGGCCGCCGCCGCCGCCGTTACTTTGTCATCCTTTATTTTGTTCGCCTTGGCACTTTCCATTGTTGGAATGGGTGCGTCATTTACCCAACAATACCGTTTTGCCATTGCCGATAGTGTGCCTGATGGCATGAAGGCGCGTGCCATCTCTTTGGTTCTGCTTGGCGGTGTTGCTGCAGGCTTTTTTGGGCCAAGACTTTCTTACATTTCAAAGGACTGGTTGGGCGGGGTTGAATTTGCAGGCTCGTTTTTGATCATCTCGTTTCTATCGATCGCGGCGATCGTTTTGCTTTCACAAACCAAACTTGCCCCGATTGTGAAGCCAAAAGTAGGGGATGCCAAAGGCCGGTCGGCCATGGCACTGATCAAAGTGCCTGAAATCGGCATTCCGATCCTAACAGGAATGATTTCGTACGCGCTGATGACGTTTGTCATGGTTGCTGCACCTTTGGCCATGGTTCATGTGTGCGGTCACTCTGCGGAACAAGCAACCACAACAATTCAGTGGCATATTATTGCAATGTTCGCGCCCAGTTTGGTCACCGGTAACATCATCAATCGTATTGGCGCTCACGCAACGGTAGGCATAGGTCTTGTGTTGATTCTCATCTGCGCGTTGATCAACCTCAACGGCGTATCAGTTACCCATTTTGATGCCGCTTTGATCATGCTCGGTGTGGGCTGGAACTTCGGGTTTATCGGCTCGACAACGTTGTTGTCTCAGGCTTACCGTCCAGAGGAAGCCTCAACTGCTCAGGGCCTAAACGAGCCGTTGGTGTTCGGTTCAATGGCTGTCGCTTCAATTAGCTCAGGCGTTTTGTTGAATACGTTGGGTTGGCAATCAATCAACGTGATGGTGTTGCCAATCGTCACAGCAGCGCTTGCCCTGCTGGCGTGGGGCGATTATCGCCAGCGCAAGCTTCGCACCCAATAACAAAAAGGCGGGAAGTTCGTTTATGAAACTTCCCGCCTAATTTTCTTTGAATACTTCTGTTTCGCCTAGAAACTAAGCGAGCCGAGCAATTGCTGCAGGAATGAGCGGTCTTGCCCAAATCCTGGCGTTGTGCGGGACACTGTGTCGATCACCTTGCCATCTTCAAGCTTGTAAACTGCTTTGTCGATCACACGATCTTTTTTGTCGAAATAGACAGCAACAACAGTGCGGTCCTTGACGTTTTTCATACCGAACGCGGTCTGTTCGATCTTCGTTTCTACATAATAATAAGCTTCTTCATCGCCAAACGTATTTTTTGACTGAGGCGAACCCATGACGAATTCGACCAATTGCTTGGATACACCTGGACGAACCTGGGCTAAGCTATCCTCAGGAATATCATAACCCTGAGTGCGTTGTTGGGTCAGGCAGCCGGAAAGCAAAAGGGCTGCCGCGATAACGCTGACAAGTGAAAAGAAGCGGATTGCTGTACGCATAACCATCATTTAATTGGCTTTCTCACAAAAACTCTATTAACAAGACAAATCGGCGCAACTTGATACGCGCATTCCAAATCTGTTTAGCTGCCTAAGTCGTAACATGGCAAGTCACAGATAGAACTTAAAAAATTCGACCTGCAGCGGAACCTACGACAAACCAATGATTTTCAATCCCTTTAGAAAAGACCCATATGCCGAAGCAGCGCTAGCTGCCTACAATATCATTGTGGCACAATCTCGGCATCCCGATTTCTATTTATCCTATGATATAGCAGACAATGTAACCGGCCGCTTCGATATGATCGCCTTACATATGTCGCTTGTTTTTCATCGATTACACAAGGGTGATGTAGAACAACGCAAATTTGCCCAATCATTATTTGACTTGTTTTTCAAAGACATGGATAGATCTCTGCGCGAAATGGGCGTTGGTGATATCACCGTACCCAAAAAAGTAAAAAAGATGGGTGAGGTGTTCTACGGGTTGTTGGGCGCGGTTAAAGGCGCACTTGATGAAAAAGATATTGATGGGCTGACGGCAGCGTTAGACCGAAATCTCTACAACGAAGAAAACTCAAAATGCGCTGAAGAGTTGGCAAAATACACCATCGGGCAGGTGGGGTATTTGGAAGGGCAAAATGAATTTTTGCAAGGCTTGCTAAATTTTTTGAGCCCTGAACAATCACAATCCAGCTATTTGGCCAAATAGCGTTGGCCAATTAATACAAGTAATAAATGATGAGCAATTGATAATGAGCGACAAACAAGAACGACGCACCCATAGCCTAACTCTACTTCTGGACATTGTGGCCAGACTTGATGAGATATCTGTTGAGGGGCGAAAATACGACTTTGACGCCGACGAAGAGGGATTGGCTTGGTTGACGCAGAATTCTCCAGCGTCGCAGGTTAGTAAATTTGTCGGTCATGTCGAATTACGCCCAATCAGAGGTGGATATGAAGCAACTGGCAAATTAGTCGCCTCACTGCAACAACCATGTGTCATAACCCTTGAACCAGTAGATGAGAATATCGACATTGAGATGCGACGCATCTTTATGCGGGGTGAAGAGCCTGAAATGGATGTGACCTCAAATGGGGAAGTGTTCATTGATCTTGAGGCAAGTGCAGACAATGAATGGTTTAATGAAGACAAAATCGACTTGAGTGAATTTGTACTTGAGCAGTTTTTGTTATCCATCAATCCATATCCAAAAAAGGATGGCGCAGTGTTGCCTGAATTGAATATCGATGATGAACCGGCGGAGAAATCACCGTTTGCTGCACTCGCGGCACTAAAGAAGTCAGATTAATCGGTCGACAAAGGTGCGAAAAAGCTTGTACGGGGCTTATACATAGATAAGCTGTCGAGCAGTTTTGCTAAAAAAACCAAAGCGAATATGGCAAAAAATATAACAATTTCAGTCGACGCCATGGGTGGCGACAATGGTCCAGAGATCGTCCTTTTGGGGGCAAAAATGTCTCTTCTTGAGCGACCCAACACCCGCTACATCTTTCATGGGCGTGAAGATGAATTGGCACCTTTGCTTCAAAAATACAGCGATTTGCAGGCAGTATCCGAGATTCGGCACAACGACAATGTTGTTTCGATGGACGAAAAGCCATCTCAGGCCCTGCGCAAAGGGCGTGGCAAGTCCTCAATGTGGAATGCGTTGCAATCCGTTGCAGATGGGGAAGCGGATGCCGCAATTTCAGGCGGCAATACCGGCGCGTTGATGGCGATGGCAACATTTTGCCTGCGCCCCATGGAGGGCATCTCCCGTCCGGCCTTAGCTGCGGTTTGGCCCACGCTACGCACAGAAATCGTTGTGCTCGATGTTGGCGCGACCGTGGGTGGCGACGCGAAACAACTTATCGATTTTTCAATTCTAGGCGCTGCAATGGCCCGCTCCCTGTTTGATATGAAAGAACCAACAATTGGTTTGCTCAATGTTGGTACGGAAGAAGTAAAAGGCTTAGAAGCGGTAAAAGATGCTGCGAAGGAGCTAAGCTCCCATACAGGTCGCGGATATCAATATCACGGCTTTGTTGAAGGTGATGATATTGGCAAAGGCACGGTTGATGTTGTCGTTACTGAAGGCTTTACCGGCAATATTGCGCTAAAGACCGCTGAGGGCACAGCCCGGCAGGTCGCTACATATTTGCGCACCGCACTCACTCAAAGTTGGGTTTCCAAATTGGGCGCTCTGCTTGCTTCTGGCGGATTGCGGACATTGCGGGACAAAATGGACCCAAGAAACGTCAATGGTGCCGTATTTTTGGGTGTAAATGGCATCGTGATTAAAAGCCATGGCGGCACGGACGAAGTGGGCTTTAAAAGCGCGCTCGGGGTTGCATATGAAATGGCACAGAACCGACTGATGGATAAAATCGGTGAAGGTTTGAAACAGTTTGAAACGCCTGACCAAGAGGCCCAAAAAGCGGCATCGGATGGCGAAAATGATGGTGAGGTAGCGTCAGCGTGAGTGGGGTAAAAACAGTTGTTCGGGGTGTGGGGCATCATTTGCCCAAAAATGTGGTCACAAACACGGAACTAGCCAAAACGGTTGATACATCCAACGAATGGATCGTGCAACGCACAGGCATCGAACAGCGATATATAGCGGGTGACGACGAGCAAACGTCTGATCTGGCTTTAAACGCCGCTAAAAACGCGTTAGCTGCCGCCGGAATGGATGCCAGCGAAATCGACCTGATTATTCTGGCCACCACAACGCCTGACCGCACGTTTCCAGCGACAGCGGCGCTAGTTCAAGAAAAACTAGGCATCACTCAAGGCGCTGCTTTTGATATTCAGGCCGTATGCTCTGGTTTTGTTTATGCGGTCGCGACAGCTGACAGCTACTTGAAAAATGGATTGGGCACCAAAGCCCTAATCATTGGTGCAGAAACCTTCTCACGTCTTTTAGACTGGGAAGACCGCACCACCTGTGTGTTATTCGGCGACGGCGCAGGTGCGATGGTTGTTGAGGCTGTTCCTGACAACACTGAAGGTGATCGCGGCGTTTTATCAAACTGCTTGCGTTCAAATGGCGAACATTGGCGAAAACTTTATGTCGATGGCGGCCCCTCACTCACGAAATCTGTTGGTTTCGTCCGCATGGAAGGAAAAGAAGTTTTTCGCCATGCGGTGGGTATGATTTCTGATGTGGTTGAAGGTGCGTTCGAAAAAGCGAACGTAGAGCCGAGCGATTTGGATTGGTTCGTTCCCCATCAAGCAAACAAGCGGATAATTGATGGCGCTGGCAGAAAATTGAAAATTCCTGCTGAAAAAGTCATCGTTACCGTCGACAAGCATGCGAACACTTCCGCCGCATCAGTGCCCATGGCGCTGAGCATAGGCGTTGAAGATGGACGCATAAAGCAGGGCGATTTGGTTATGTTAGAAGCCATGGGTGGTGGTTTTACATGGGGTGCGTCACTGGTTAGGTGGTAGAGCGTAACGCATGTTTCTTCTTGGTCATTGACCAGATGAAATGTCGCATCTATGCTCGTTAACATATTGAAATGCATTGCGGAGCGGATATGGCAGGGAAAACTTTAACACGCGCTGACCTAAGTGAGGCAGTGTATCAGCAGGTTGGTCTATCGCGGGCAGAATCCTCGGATTTGGTCGAACGCGTATTGGATTTGATGAGTGATTCACTTGTGGCGGGTAAAAGCGTCAAGCTTTCATCTTTCGGTTCATTTTTAGTTCGATCGAAGAATGAAAGAATTGGCCGCAACCCTAAAACGGGCGAAGAAGTGCCGATTTTGCCAAGACGTGTTTTGGTGTTTAAACCAAGCAATGTTTTGAAATCAAAAATCAATGACAAGATGCTGAGCGCTAAAAAATAACAATAATCGCGTTTCAGAATTTAAAGGGTGGAGCCGTTGGAAAAGTCGCCTGACGCATTTCGTACAATCTCGGAAGCGGCACAAGAGCTTGACTTGCCTCAACACGTATTGCGGTTTTGGGAGACGCGATTTTCCCAGATCAAACCGCTTAAACGTGGTGGTGGGCGGCGGTATTATCGTCCCGATGATGTGCAGCTGCTGCGTGGCATTCGTTTCCTTCTTTATGATGAAGGATTTACGATCAAAGGCGTTCAAAAAATCCTCAAAGAAAACGGCGCACGCCACGTCATTACGATTGGCGAAACCGGCGCTATTGAAACTGTAACGTCGGCAGGTGCTGGCGATGAAATGGTGACCACTCCTCAAATTACTGCCCCAGAAGTTGCCACATCCGGCTCAGTTATAGACACTTATTCACGTGCCCGGCTCAATGAGGCGTTGCATGAATTGCTAGAGTGCAAACGGATTTTAGACAAGGCGACAGAAGAGCCGTTAAACTAGCGGACTTTAATTCCTCCCACAAATTGATGTAACCTTCTGATTGTCATGTAAATTGTGACGTCTTTTGGTGTTTTCCGTACCCCTTTGAAATATTGTTCATAATTCCTGCATTCTGTGTTCGAGCAAGCGCAAGAAACACTTAATATTTCGTTCACCATACATATTTATACATTTGAATAGTTATGTGGTGTGGCTCGAATATCAAAAGGTCGCTTTCCGAAGAAGCGATGGATTCTTGTGATGTTTTAGCTGGAATTACAGGTGAAAAACTAGGTTGGGGTTATATGAGCGAGCAAGTCAAAAATACTACGGGGTCCAAGACACTTTTTTCCAAACTGTCTATCTCAAACATCAAAGTTTCACGGCAGATAGCCTTAGGGTTTTCTCTGGTACTCGTTTTGTTGGTGGGGGTTGCATATTTTGCATACGATGGCCTGTCCAGTGCAAATAGTAACTTTAAGCAATACCGTAGTTACGCAATTCAGACCAATCAACTGGGACGCATTCAATCCAATTTGCTTTCTGCTAGACTTGCGGCAAAGGATTTTCTGCTCAAAAATACGGAAGAAGCGGCCGAAGAAGTTCGAAAGCGCCTAGCATCAGTTTCCACTCTTATTGACGAAAGCATGACGCTGTTTGATCGTCCTGAAGCATTGCAGGTCGTGAAAGATCTGCAGGCGGGTATCGCACAATATGACAGCTCCTTCGAACAAGTGACTGTGTTTGTTCAGGAACGTAATAAGCTAGTCAATATATTGAATACGGTTGGACCTAAGGCTGAAAAAGACCTTACATCCATTATGAAGAGTGCGTTTAAAGACGATGATGCGCAGGCAAGTTTCATGGCTGGTTCCGCATTGCGCTCACTATTGCTGGCACGTCTATATTCAAACCGCTATTTGGTGGACAATTTGGAGGCAAGTGGTGAACGTGCAAACGCAGAGCTTTCAGATTTTGAAAAACAATCCGCGGAAATGCTCAAAGAACTTCAAAACCCTCAACGCAATAAACTTGCGAAATCAGTTATGGCGTTGGCTGGCGAATACACAGCGACGTTCAACGAAGTTATTTCGGTCATCACAGACCGTAATGCTATCATCACAGGTACTTTGGACGTAATCGGCCCTCAAATGGCGACAGAGATGGAAGATCTCAAACTTGCCAATAAAGCGTTGCAAGATGAACTCGGCCCACAGGCTTCTGCAGAGGTTAGTCAGTCAGTAACTGTAACATTGACCATCTCAATCGTTGCTATCGTGTTTGGTGCAATCTTAGCGTTCGTCATAGGCAAGCTAATTTCGGTTCCCGTTCAAGGACTGACCAACACAATGTCCAAACTCGCTGGTGGCGATTTGGATGTTGAGGTTAAGGGCTTGGATGCGAGCAATGAAATTGGTGCGATGGCCCGCGCGGTTGAAGTGTTTAAGAAAAACGCAATCCGAGTGGCTGCGCTTTCCAGTGAAGAGGAGCAAGCAGACGCTCAACGTAAACTCGAACATGCAACGATGATGGGCGACTTGCGATCTGCATTCGGTGAAGTTGTTGACGCAGCCATCGCCGGTGATTTCAGCAAACGCGTTCCTGCAGACTTCCCTGACGCAGAACTCAATGAATTGGCTGCTTCTGTAAACAACTTGGTATCCACAGTGGACTCTGGGTTGGATGAAACAGGAAAAGTACTTTCTGCATTAAGCAATACTGATCTGACCATTCGGGTTGAAGGCGATTATCACGGTGCGTTCCAGCGTCTAAAGGATGACACCAACCTTGTTGCTGATAAGCTTTCAGATATTGTCGGCGAACTAAAAGAAACCTCATCTGGTCTCAAATCAGCGACGAGTGAGATCCTTTCTGGCGCAAACGATCTTTCTGATCGAACAACCAAGCAAGCAGCGATGATTGAAGAAACATCTGCTGCAATGGAACAGCTCTCAACCACAGTGACCAGCAATACAAAGCAAGCACAGACTGGTGCGAGCAAAGCGCAAGAGGTTAGAAAAACGGCCGAAGAGAGTGGTGATGCTATGTCGCAGGCTAGTTCTGCTATGGAGCGTATTACATCGTCTTCTTCAAAAATCTCAAACATTATCGGTATGATTGATGACATTGCTTTCCAAACCAACTTGCTAGCGCTTAACGCTTCAGTTGAAGCTGCAAGGGCAGGTGAGGCCGGTAAGGGATTTGCAGTTGTTGCGATCGAAGTTCGTCGTTTGGCTCAATCCGCAGCAGAAGCTTCTAATGAAGTTAAGCAGTTGGTCGAGCAAAGTGCATCAGAAGTTGCAACCGGCTCTAAGTTGGTCGCGGATGCTGCAGGACGACTCTCTACAATGCTAGATGGTGTTAAAGAAAACACCGCATTGATGGAAGGCATTGCTGATAACAGTCGCGATCAAGCATTCTCAATTGATGAAGTGACCGCTGCGGTTCGTGAGATGGACGAAATGACCCAACACAATGCGGCACTCGTTGAAGAAACAAACGCCGCAATCGAACAAACCGAGACACAGGCCAGCGACCTGGATCGCATTGTCGATGTCTTCAAGCTAAACGATCGTGCTGTAGACAAGCTAAGAGATGCTGGTCATGAATTACGTGAAAAAGCGGCAGTTGCTGCACCTAGTCCAGCCCCAGCCAGCAAAGTAGCAGTTGGTCAAGATTGGGCTGAATTCTAGCCGCACTTATCGACCTCAAAATCAAAGGCGCCTCTGGAATTTCCGGGGCGCCTTTTTCGTTGCAATTCGGAATTTCATCGGTCGTGAAACATCATCAAACGAATATGAATCGGATTGACCACAGGCATGCGAAATGGGCATCCAAATAAATTTGTGAATGGTCGGAGTGGCCAGATTTGAACTGACGACCCTCTGTCCCCCAGACAGATGCGCTACCAGGCTGCGCTACACCCCGAACTGACGCTTTGTTATCTAAATTCGTCTGCATGCGCAAGCTGCTCAAACTGCGTTTTTTGCGAAACAGAACAGTTTATCCAAGTTTGTGGCTTAACAGCCTGCCCAAATTGGGTTAGCCATCCAACTCAAAGGTTGGGATGGACATGAGTTTGATCGAAAATACAGGTATCTCCAGAAGTGGATTGACCAAGGCTTTCGATCTTTGGCCCAACCTGCAGAATTCCCGGTTTAAGTTGATCAATCACACTGAAAACGCGACGTTTCTGATCGACATGCCCAATGGGCAACGAAAAATTCTGCGCGTTCACCGCCCGGGCTATAATACAAAAAATGCGATCCAGTCGGAGCTGGCTTGGAGCAAAGCATTGCGGGCAGATGAACAGATTAAAACACCCGTCGCATTACGCGGTTTGAACAACCAACTTGTTCAAAGCGCCCCGGTAGGTGCTGACGCACAAGAACACTTTATGGTTCTTTTTGAATTTGAGGCAGGCGTTGAGCCAAGTCCAGATGATGATCTCGAGAACTCATTTGTTGAGCTAGGCATTTTGGCAGCCAAAGCGCACAATCATTCGCAACATTGGGTCAAACCTGCAGGATTTGAGCGGTTGCGATGGTCAGCCAACACCATATTGGATCCAGATGGATTGTGGGGCAACTGGCGCACGGCACCGGGGATGGTCAGCGACTACAATACCGTTTTTGAACGTGTTGATGTGTTGCTGCGCAAGCGGTTAAGGGCATTCGGTAGTGAAGCCCAGCGATATGGACTGATCCATGCCGATATGCGGTTGGCCAACCTTTTGATCGATGGGGATCAGATCAAATTGATCGACTTCGACGATTGCGGATTTTGCTGGTTCTTGTACGATTTCGCCGCGGCTATTTCATTCATCGAAGACAGCCCTCAAGTGCCAAAGCTAAAACAGGCTTGGCTTAAAGGCTATCGCACCCAACGCCAATTGTCTGCCAGTGACGAAGCAGAAATCGATACGTTTGTCATGCTTAGGCGTATGGCGCTAACGGCTTGGATCGGCTCCCATGCGGAAACCCCTTATGCAAAAAGCTTGGCACGTGACTTTGTGCCAAGAGGCGCAGCATTGGCGCAAAAGTATCTAGAAAATTTCAGCTAGTTTACGGGAGACGTCGGATGTTGCGTTGGCCAGCATAAACGTCGTAACCCGCTGAAATACCCCAAATCATGCCCATAATCAAAAACAGATGCCGCCAATGGTCAATGTCAATAATGGCTGCCTCCAAAATCAAAGGCAAAAATGTCGCGAAGGCAGGGATCATCAACAAGCGGTTGGGTGAGGGGATCGCAAGCGACGCGACTGCACGCCAAAGCGTCATCAAAATTAGCCACACAAACGCACCACCGCCGAGCCATCCATAATCAAGGAAAACCTTAAGATAAGTGTTGTGCGGTTGCTCATTCACCAAAAGGTTGCCGAATTGCCAGGGCCCAAGCCCCAGTGGATTGTTGAGCGCCAGTCCGTAGCCCCACGCCTGACGGGCGAAACGACCTGTCTCCCCGCTATCATAGCTTTGCACCAGCGTCGCGCGCTGTGTGAACAACTCCGCGACGCTTGGGATCATCAGCAGCCCCAAAATGGATAAAACCAAGAGAAAAACACCAAGAAGCGCTAGGCCGATCATGCGCAGTTTTTCACGCGCCGTCGCTTCCAGTGCAAAATTCAAAACGAATACAATCGCCAGTGTGAGCAACAAGTGCGCCCAAGCACCTCGAGAAAAAGACACAAATACGCCAACAAAGATGATCCCCAACAGGATTGCGTTGCCAATCATCTTTAAAGGATTGTTGAGCAAAATGCGTTGAACCAAATACGCAGCAGGCAGTATCAAAAAGGGTCCAAATACGTTCGGGTCCTTAAACAATGCCTTTGCCCGCCCATATCGTAAAAAGAAGTCCTTGCCAGGCAACAAGCCGAGATAGGCTAAAGTGCCGAGCAGCGCTGTAAACACGGCAGCAACAATGTATGCCTTTACAATCAAGCTGGTGCGTTCAAATGGCTTTTCTGCAATAAAGTTGGCGACAAAATACCCGGTCAGCAGAAGAAAAACGGTAACGACCGTAAACATCAAACCTTTATCCAGCGTAGAGTATTTCATCTGCAGGATGGCCACAAAAGCTGGCGGAATGAACAACAGAACGGCAAACAAATAGTTATTGGTGCGCCGGCTTATGGGTAATCCTGCGATCAAAGCTAGGCCGAAGACAGCAACAAACAAAAGTTCGTAAGGCGAAGGTTCAAAGAACACAAAAGCGCCGCCCACAATCCACACAGGCACCAGCATAAGCATTAAGCGGTGGGCAATTGCCGCACCGCTAACTTTAACGCCTTGATGTCCGAAGTCAGATTGAACTGCCATAAGAAATCCGAGTTAGTATGCGCCTTCATTCTTGCTGACCAACGAAATCGGCGTCATCAGTAGGATGTACAAATCAAGGAAAATCGACCAGTTTTCAATGTAGTAGAGGTCGTGGTTGACTCGATGCATGATCTTATCAACCGTATCAGTTTCACCACGCCAGCCGTTAATTTGCGCCCAACCGGTAATTCCAGGCTTCACCCGATGCCGCGCGAAATAGCCGTCGACCGCATCATGATAAAGGCGATCTTCGGCTTTTGCCTGTAAGGCGTGTGGACGTGGCCCACAAATTGAAAGTTCCCCACGCAACACATTCAAAAACTGGGGCAGCTCGTCAATCGATGTTTTGCGGATAAACTTGCCGACCTTAGTGACACGAGGGTCATCTTTTGTGACCAGCTTACTGGCTTGTGCATCCGCACTCTCTGTGCGCATGGAGCGAAACTTATAAATTTCGATCAGCTCATTGTTGAAGCCGTGACGTTTTTGCTTGAAGAAGATAGGGCCCTTGCTATCCAGCTTGATCGCAATTGCGGTCAACAACATGATTGGTGAAAACACCACCAATGCGACCGCCGCAACCACCATGTCAAAAATCCACTTGGCGACGATGTTCCAGTCTGAAATTGGTTTGTCCGCCATATCAAAGACCGGCACATCACCAAGAAAAGAATAGGCGCGGGATTTGAACTTAAGCTTGCTCATGTGCGCGCTCAAACGAATATCCACGGGTAAAACCCAAAGCTGCTTAAGCATATGCAAAACGCGGGTTTCTGCAGAAACGGGCAGGGACACGATCACCAAATCAATGCGGGTCAACCGTGCAAACTCTACGAGGTCAGTCACTTTGCCAAGTTTTGGGCAGTCAGCAACGAGTTCAGGGGAACGTTTGTCTGCCCGGTCGTCAAATAGGCCAAATAGTTCAATATCGTTATGGGCTGAGTTTTTGATGCCATTGATCAACACCTCAGCTTCTGGGCCACCGCCCACAAGCACGGTTCGTCTTTTTAATCGGCCTGCTTTGGTCCACTGCAATATCAAACTGCGTACCGCCATGCGGTAAAAAACCAAGGTTGCGGCACCTGTCGTCAGCCAGATCAAAATCCAGGCCCGTGAAAAATACTCACTGAGTTTTAGCAAAAATATCGCGGCAACCAGCAACACAATGGCAGATGCCCATACGGCTAAAGCTCGGCCAACTTGGGTCAGTGTTGTGCGGTATTTCTGTATCGAATGGTTTTTGACAAGGTTTTGCCCGAAAAGCGAAATCCCAGATGCTGCCAAGCTAAGTGTAAGATAATGAAATAAATCACCATCCTTCACATATGCGAAATAAATCGCCAAACCTAAGACGGCTATCAATAGGAATTCAATTGATTGAACAACGCCAACAATGATCTTGCTCGACATAGCGCGATCAACTGGTTGAGCAGCAATTTCCTTCGCCCGTTTAGATAGCGAACTCTCCGCAACGGCTTGCTGGCGCTCACTTAACATTTCAGCGACAACTTCTTTGGGATCAATTCGATACATTTGCGGTTCCTGCGAAAATTCGAGTTATTCAAGAATTACAATATCTTAAAGGCGTGAAAGTGAGGTGAAGTATCAGGGTTAATGATTTGCTATCGTTCAAAATATTTAGCAGTAATTTCACCAGCCATTTTATCAATCACGAAGTTTGAGCGAACATGGTCGAACAATGCGTTGCGGTGTTTTTGTTGTTGGCTGGAGTTAGCCAGTGATTGGATCATTTTGCCCCTTAGCGCGTCGACATCGGCTGCCGGGATAAGTTGAGCCTTCTCCGGGCCATATATTTCACCAATTCCACCTACATCAGTCGCGATGACATGTTTGCCAGCAGCCACAGCTTCCATCACGATATAGGGCAGGGATTCTTTGAGCGATGGCACTATGACGATGTCAGCGCTTGCAAACCCGTTTTTTGCTGGCTGGGGCCCAACGAACTTTGCGCTATCATTGAGCCCAAGTTCGCCTGCAAGTTGTTCAAATTGAGCGCGATGTGGACCATCGCCAATAAGCAACAGTTTGGCTTGCACGCCTTGTGCAGTTTTTACGCCCTTTAAAGCGTGCAACAAATATTCAACGCCTTTTAGATCTCGCATTTCGCCCACGAAAACAAAATCATACGCGTCAGATGAGGGGATAGGCGTGAATTCTGTACTGGACAGCCCGTTGTGAATGACACTGCCAATTTCACCAACATCGCCGATTTGCGCTTTGTAGGTGTTTTGTGCGTATGAACTTTCGAAAATGATGTGATCACTTAGAGGGATAAGACGCTTTTCCAAAAAATGAAAAATGCGACCAGCCATTGAGGTTTGAGAAAAATGCAACGCTCCGCCATGTGGCGTATAGATCTTTTTGACTTTAGGTTTGTTCCACCCAGCCAAACGAGCGTGAAATCCACCTTTGGCACCATGACCATGCACAACATCTATTTGGTGTTGCGCGAATAACTTGCTTATCTTAAAGGGCGCCAGCAGGTCTTGAGGTCCGAAAAGCCTAGGAATGGCTATGGGGTGAATGCCGAGCTTTAAGCGCGGCGAAATTTGAGCCAGCTTCAATTCGGTTTCGCTGTCATAGGAAAGGGCATCCACAACAATGCCCACCTGATGGCCATTTTCATCCAACTGCGTTGCCAAATCGCACACATGGCGAAACAATCCGCCCACAGGCGCTCGCAAAACTTGCAATACGCGCAATGACTTATCCATGTTTTCAGATTCCGATTATGAGCGACTTATAACCAGCGCTCGTGAACAACAATTGTGTCGCCGGGTTGCACTGGCGTATCCAATGATGCGCGCATTTGCGTAGTACCGGTCTTGGTGCGGCGATAGATGGTGACAGAGTTTTTTGACGCAGTGTCACTGAAACCACCGGCTGTGCTGATCGCAGCACGTACACTCATCCCGAAAATGAACGGAAATTGTCCGGAGGTTTTCACTTCGCCTTGAATGAAGAACGGTCGGTACTGCGCAACTTCAACGGCAACATTAGGATCGCGTAAATAGCCAGCGGCCAGTCGTGCGGTAATCAATGTGGCTGCTTGGCTAACGGATTTGCCACGTGCATAAACGCGTCCAACAAGCGGCATGGAAATGTAGCCGGCATCGTCAATACCATATTGGCTTGTTAGTTGCGCATCGTTGTAAACAGTCACGCGCAAAACGTCGCCAGTATCCAATAGGTATGAAGCCCCAGCGTTTGAATAAACACCTGGATCGTCACTTGTTGAAACGCGAGATGTGGCTGCACATCCAGAAAGAAACAAGACAACCAACAAAAACGCAGGACGCAACAATGGCATAACAATGACCTTTAAGAATCGACTACTGACCTTCTTATGAGGGGCTTATGGTTAATTTTCAGGAAAAATGCAGAGCATAGCTGTTTGGCTGTCCGCATTGCACATCTGCAACCAAAGCGAAAATTAACTGAATTCTTACTATACGTAGGCGAAAAGGGGACGGAATACTTTTTCGACCGCGAAGGAATCGTTGCATGACCCAGAACGGGGCTAAGAGCTACGAAGACGTACAACTTAACATCCACCAGCTTTTTGGTGCGATTTGGCGTGCATTACCGCGGATTGTGATCATCACGGCAATTCTATGCGCTTTGACCTTTGTGATCACCTCCTTGATGACCAAGGAATATACATCCAACGCGAGTGTTCTTTTAGAGCCCAGAAGTGACAGCTTTGCGCAAAGTTCAGGCGCACGCACAAACCCGACGAACCAGTCTGCTGTTGATAATGCAGCGATTGCCAGTCAAATCCAGTTGCTTAAGTCGCGCGAAACATTGCTCCGTGTTGTTGATGATCTTGATCTAAGATCAAATCCAGAATTTTTGGGCAAGGGTGCTGGACCATTAGACTTAGTGTTCGCGCTATTCTCGATTGGCGGAAGCAACGCCGATGCGCCGAGTTCTTCGCTCGACAATAAAATCATTGCCA
This sequence comes from Maritalea sp., assembly GCF_051251695.1. NCBI lineage: Bacteria > Pseudomonadati > Pseudomonadota > Alphaproteobacteria > Hyphomicrobiales > Devosiaceae > Maritalea > Maritalea sp. The sequence continues at coordinate 87,416 of NZ_JBPOEU010000013.1, forward strand.
AGATTTCCAGTAAATTGGTTGCCGCTCAAGCGCGCGATAGCCGGGTTATTTCGATTAAGTTTTCATCGACTGATCCAAAAATTGCGGCTGATGTCGCTAACGCCTTGGCTAAGGCATTGGTCAACCGTCGCTCAGACCTTGCGATCTCGGATACGTCTGACGCAACCAAATGGTTGGATCAAGAAATTAAGAGTTTAGGCATAGATGTTGTAAACGCCGAGAATAGGGTCGCCAATTTCCGGGTGGAAAATGATCTTTTCCGCTCAACGCGCGACACAACACTAATTGGTCAGCAATTGTCAGACCTTTCGCGCCAAATTAGTACCGTGTCTGAACGGAAGAATTCGGCAGCCACTAGATCACGCCTGATCCGCAATTTGTTGCGCGGCGGTCAAAGTTTAGAATCTGTTCCAGATGTACGCCAATCACCAGTTATTCAGCGCATGTCTCAGCAAAAGGCCAACTTTCAGGCGTCGCGTGCGCAATCTGCTGCGACCTTGTTGAGCAATCACCCCACTTTGCAAGCGCTTGATGCTCAGATTGTCGATATCGACCAGCAAATACAAAGAGAAGGTCGTCGAATTGCAGAATCGCTGGATACGCAGGCTCAAATTGAAGGTGAGTTGGAAAAGTCACTTCGCGATGACCTAGTGCGATTGAAACTCACAGCTTCGGGTGCAGAACGAAGCGGTGTGACACTTGCTGAGCTAGAGCGAGAAGCAAGCGCAAAACGTAATTTGTTGAACACCTTCCTAGCGCGCCAGAGCGAAGCTACAGCAAGGACCAATACTGGCGCCATCTTCCCTGACGTTCGTATTATCTCGACGGCATCAGCGCCAAGCAAACCGTCTTGGCCAAATAAGCCGCTTCTATTGATTCTCGTGGCTTCGATTTCAGTTGTTTTGCAATTGGGCATGGTGATCATTTCAGAACTCGCCGCTGGAAATGTAATCACGGTGCGTCATGAGTTGGAAGATGACGAGCTGCAGCAAGCGGAATATGCGCAAGCAGCGCCAATTGTCGCTCAACCTCAAACCGAACAGGCCCAAGCTGCGCAATCCCATGTGGAGCAGCCTCCAGCACTTGAGCCAAAATATGTACCGCAAGACATACATGAAGAAATTCATGATATGGAAAATGATGAATTGCAAGATATGGCACCAGTCGTTGCGGCCGCACCGATTGCGCCTGCCGAACCTACCGTTCAAGCACGGGCCAACATAAGTGGGCAGGCAAACCTTCCGGCAATAGCAAATGGCTCCATGTCCGCATTGGCTGCGCAAATCATAGCCAATCGCGAGAGCACTATACTTGTAACAAACGCTGCGCCAACCCGCACAGACAGTGTGGTTGCCGATGAGCTGTTGCAATATCTTGCCCAAAACGGACGAACTGCAATTGTTGTGAATGCTGGCGGACCAGACCAATTACGCATGGCCGGGTTAACCGACATGTGCGTCGGTGACGCTGATTTTGGTTCGATTATTCGTAAAGGCGCGACAGAAGAGCAATATTACGTGCCATGGGGCACCAAGGACCGACTACATTTTTCAGGTGAACGTTTCACTTTGATGATGGATGCATTGAGCGAAATTTACGATCACGTGATCGTCGAATGCGGACGTTTGGGACTAAGTGCGCCTTTGGCTCCGTTTGCGGATTTGGATCCAGCCCTTTTGTTGGTTACAAACACCTCAGATCAGGAACAGCTTGAAGCGTTGATGGGCGATGTTCGGGCACTCGGCATTCGCAATATCACCTGCATCGAGCAATCCAAAATCCACACTAATGTCGCCTAACCCGACAGGGGAATATAGTGAGCGCCTTGAAATATCACGCAATCCATTTGGCAATGGAAGTCTTCGCGTTGCCCGGTGTGGCTGCTCTTATTCGCCAGTTTTCCGCATCTAAAGGCATCATTTTTACCTTGCATCGCGTGTTGCCTTCAACGCCTGCGGAATTTTCGCCCAATGCGATCTTGCAGATCACGCCTGATTTTCTTGAACAAACGATTTTGCGCTGCCGTCATCTCGGGGTGGATATCGTTGACTTGGATGAAGCTTTGCGACGTCTCAAATCTACAGAAAAAGAAAACCGGTTTGCGGTTTTTACGTTCGATGATGGGTATAGAGACAATTTACGACACGCCTTGCCAGTTTTGCGCAAACATAATTGCCCGTTCGCCCTGTTCATCGCTCCCAACCTCACAAGCGCGACAGCTGAGATTTGGTGGCAGGCGTTAGAAGATATCATTGGAGAAAATGATGAGATTAAGTTTGATCTGGGTGAGGGGGAACAGACTCTAGAATCAGTAACGATACCGCAAAAAAACGCAGCGTTTGATCATCTCTATTGGTATATGCGCAATCAGCCTGAAGAGAAGCGATTGGCATTGCTGCACCAGCTGGCGCATCGATATGGTCTAGATTTAACTCAGCATTGCCGCGCCTTGATCATGGACTGGGAAGAGCTGCAAATATTCGTTGATGAGCCATTATGCACAATCGGTGCGCATACAATGAATCACCCAGAGCTTGCCAAATTACCCGAACATCAGATGCGCGGTGAGATTTTGCAATCTGTAGAGGTTTTGGGCGAAAAGTTAGGTAAGAAGCCGTCACACTTCTCCTACCCACTGGGCGGTCCTGCTTCGGCAGCAAAACGTGAATTTGACGCGGTTAAGTCGATGGATATCACGTCAGGGGTCACGACGCGCCCGGGTGGACTTTACGCCGAAAACGCACAATTCCCGAACGCATTGCCGCGTGTATCGTTGAATGGCAAATACCAAAAACGCCGATTTTTAGATGTGTTTTTAACCGGCGCAATCTTTACCGCGCACAGCGGCATGAAAAAAGTCAATCTTGACTAGGCGGCAATTCGTGCGGCCGCGCAGACATCCATTTGATCGTCCACGCAGCTGGGAAAAACCAACCGGTGCCTACAACAACAAAATAGACCAGCAAAATCAGATTGTGCGCCCCCGTTAGAAACCGCTCATAAATCAACATGCCAATCGTTGCATAGACAATGATGATCACGATCATAATTGGAATGCCGAGAAATTTGCGCTGTCGTAAAGTCAATGTAATCCCCATCTATCCACTTTGAGTGGCATGTACTGCGTCACTATGAGCCCACTGCGTCATTATGATCGCATGTGATTTCTTGGCGATCCCTTGCAGTTTCGCTTCCAACGATTTATCACGAAGTCTATCTCAAGCAAGGGCATAATGCGCATGTCGTCAATTGATCTCACCTCTTCGGCTCCCAACGCATACGCTAAATTGCGTCCGGTACGCATCTGGCTTTATGTGATGGCGTTGCTTGTCTTGCTCATGGTGGTCGTTGGCGGGGCGACACGTCTCACAGATTCTGGCCTATCCATTACCCAATGGAAGCCGATTTCAGGCACCATCCCACCCTTGAATATCCAAGACTGGACCGCAGAGTTTGAAGCATACAAGCAAATTCCAGAATATCAGCAGATCAACAAGGGCATGTCGCTTGAAGAGTTCAAGGGCATCTTTTGGTGGGAATGGGGCCACCGCTTCCTTGGCCGTATAATTGGTTTGGCATTCCTATTTCCATTTTTGGTGTTTTTGTTTCAAAAGCGCCTGAATTGGAAATTGGCACCCGCACTGGCGACTTTGTTTTTCTTGGGCGGGTTTCAAGGGTTCTTAGGCTGGTGGATGGTGTCCTCAGGCCTTAGCAATCGGGTCGACGTTTCTCAATATCGCCTAGCCGCGCATCTAGGTGCAGCGTGTATCTTGTTGATGGCCTTGATCTGGGTCGCGCGTAGGCTAAGAGAACCAACAGTGATTTGGGTTCAAAAGGGTTGGCCTTTATTGGTGTCCGGGTTGGGCATCCTTGTTTTTGTTCAAATCATCGCAGGCGCGTTTGTTGCAGGGCTAGATGCAGGCTTTTCCCATAATACATGGCCGCTTATGGACGGGAAGTTCGTTCCTGACGGTATGTTGATGCTCGTGCCGTCTTGGCTAAACCTATTTGAAAACATCATCACGGTGCAATTCTCTCACCGCATGCTTGCCTACTTCATATTTGCTGTGGTGGTTGGTCTAACATGGCATGGGTGGGTCAAAACTCAGTTTGATGGGGTACACGGCTGGATGATCTCCATTGCCGTTTTGACCGTTCTCCAAGTGGTTCTCGGCATTTTGACGCTTATTTATGTGGTGCCAATTCACTTAGCTCTGGCGCACCAGGCAACAGCGTTTATCTTAATGGCGACAATCATGGCCTATCTCGCTGATATGTCTCATCAAAATTAGCGGTATTCAAATACCTCATTACTAAGTTATTGAAAAACAATAATAAAAACTTTGTGCTTGACGAGGAGTGTAATCTTGTCTAAATCGCACGACGAACGGGGTGAACTTTGGGAAACGCTCAAAGTCTCAATCCTACCAATTCAAGGAATTTGAAATGAAGACGTACTCGGCAAAACCGAGCGAGATCGAGAAAAAATGGATCTTGATCGACGCTGAAGAGGTGGTTGTTGGCCGCCTTGCAGCTTTCATCGCAACACGTTTGCGTGGCAAGCACAAACCAACATTCACACCGCACATGGATTGTGGCGATAATGTTATTGTTATCAATGCTGACAAAGTGAAATACACCGGCAAGAAGATGGACGACAAAATCTTCTACTGGCACACAAATCACCCTGGCGGTATTAAAGAGCGTTCAATGCGCGATCTTCTTGAAGGTCGTTTTCCTGAACGTGTGTTGGAAAAAGCTATTGAGCGTATGATGCCTGGTGGTCCATTGACTCGTGCGCAGTTGAAAAACTTGCGCGTCTATGGCGGTACAGAGCACCCACACGAAGCCCAAAGTCCAGAAGTAATGGACGTGGCATCTATCAACCCTAAAAACAAGCGGGTGAAGTAACATGGCTGAACAAGAGACCATCAACTCGCTCGAAGAATTGGGCGAAGCTACAGTTGTAACGACTGAAAATGACGCGCCTGTTTATGAGCAAAAGCTTGACGCACAAGGCCGCGCATATGCAACCGGCAAGCGTAAAGATGCTGTTGCTCGTGTTTGGATTAAACCAGGTTCAGGCAAGATCACAATCAATGGCCGCGATATGCCTGTTTATTTTGCACGTCCTGTGTTGCAAATGGTTGTACAACAGCCGGTGATTGCTGCTGAACGTAAAGATCAGTACGACGTTGTCGCTACTGTTTCTGGCGGCGGTCTATCTGGCCAAGCTGGTGCAGTACGTCACGGTATTTCTAAAGCGCTTACACATTTTGAACCTGCGCTTCGTCCTGTCTTGAAAAAAGGCGGCTTCCTAACACGCGATAGTCGTGTTGTTGAACGTAAGAAATTCGGTCGCGCAAAAGCTCGTCGTTCTTTCCAGTTCTCAAAGCGCTAATTTTCAAAGCACTTTTCTTGCTTTTTAAAAGGGTCGGCATTCGCTGGCCCTTTTTTTGTTTTATGTATCAAATATCAACAACCTGTTCTTGCGAGTTGCATTTTGAAGCGCTAGCCTAAAACTCTTCAAACATTTAGGTTTCCATTTTGACACAGTCCCAACCCCTTAAGGCCGCCTATTGGATGGTCGGTGCAATGTCTTCTTTTTCCCTTATGGCCATTGCGGGTAGGGAACTTGGTGGTCGGCTCGATACATTTGAGATCATGATGTATCGCTCATTTTTGGGCGTCATCATCGTGTTGACTGTGGCAAAGTTTGCCGGGACGTTAGGCGACATCGGATTTTCAAAATTTCGTCTACATTTGATACGGAACAGCTGCCATTTCGTGGGGCAGAACCTGTGGTTTTACGCGGTCACGATTGTTCCGCTGTCTCAACTATTTGCATTTGAGTTTTCCTCACCTCTGTGGGTCGTGCTTCTAGCGCCTATATTTCTGGGTGAGCGCCTAACGCCAACCAAAATCTTTGCCGCCATATTAGGGTTCACAGGCATCTTAATCGTAGCTCGTCCTGACAACATTATCGTCGACCCTGCCATCATTGCCGCTGCGACATGCGCTATCTTTTTCGCAGGTACGACAATGGCGACCAAAAAGCTTACCGGCACGCAATCAACAACTGCTATTCTGTTTTGGCTGGTTGTCATGCATTCGGTTCTTGGTGCCGCATCCGCTGGTTTTGATGGCCAAATCGCCATCCCTGAAGGCGTTGAAATCCTGCTCGTTGCCTTGATCGGCGTGTGTGGGCTGCTGGCGCATTTCTGCATAACAAATGCACTCAATCTGGCACCCGCTACCGTCGTGACACCGCTAGAGTTCGTCCGGTTGCCATTGATCGCTTTCATTGGATTTGTGCTCTATCAGGAAGCGTTTGAATGGCCTGTTATTCTTGGCGCTGTGCTTGTGTTGGTTGCTAACATCGTCAATATTATGAGTGAAAATGCGAAGAACAAGAGACAGGCTATATAGCGTAAAACCCGAGTTAAGCTCGCACATTCGCAACCATTTAAGGTCTATATGCGCCAACAACCGACAATAGTTTTTGACCTAGATGGAACGCTTGCTGACACGCTAAGTGACCTTGTTGCAGCGCTAAATCGCACGCTTGCCCTTCACAAAGTGAAGAGCGTCGAGGCAACCCAAGTTGGGTTCATGACCGGCAGAGGAGGGCTAAGAGCGATGATCATGCATGCCATCCAGCAAGCGGGCATGCCGATAAACCAAGAATTAATCGAAGAACTGTTCATCGAGAGCATCATTGACTATCAGCAGAATATGTCTGTTGAGACAGCCTTGTATCCCGGTGTTAATGACAGCCTCCAGCGATTCTCAGACAAAGGATGGTTGCTTGGAGTTTGTACAAACAAGCCGATTGAACTTGCAGAGAAATTGTTACTTGAACTGGAAATCGACCAACTGTTCTCAGCTGTCACTGGCGTTGGTAGTTTTAAATTCAAAAAACCGGATCCCAGACACTTGATACGCACAGTGGAACTGGCTGGCGGAAATTGCTCAAAGGCGATCATGGTCGGTGACACGCAAAACGACATACTCACCGCACAACGCGCGAATATTCCCGTAATTGCAGTCGACTTTGGATATTCTGAGCATCCCATACAGACTTATGGTCCTGATCATGTGATATCCAATTTTGAAAACCTATTTTGCGTGGCCGATAAGTTGATCGGCTAATTGGCCTCAAACACCACCTCTCAGACAATTTAGGCTTCACCGCTTGACTCTATTTAGATTAGTATCTAATTAGATGATATTCGAAATAGATGAGTGGTCATGAATTCTGTCTTTGAAGCTTTGTCGCACCCCGTGCGGCGCAAAATTGTGAAAACCCTCAAGCAGGGGCCAAAATCGGCGGGTGAGTTGGCGGGTATGTTTGACCTGACCAAGCCAACCATCTCGTCCCATTTCGCAAAGCTAAAAAAGGCCGAACTTGTGCGCACCACGAGACAGGGCAATTCCATTCTGTATCACCTCAACGCATCAGTTTTGGAGACGGCGTTAAGCGATTTGCTCGATTTTAGTGAAGGGAACAAAGATGATTAGAGTTTTTTCGCCACTAAACGTGGCCATGTTGACCGCTATTGGCTTGGCGTTCGGGTACGGTTGGTTCAACATTCCATTGGATAAACAAGTGGCGGTTCATTGGGATATTTTCGGTCAGCCCGATAGTCTTATGGCAGCATCATACGCGCTTCTGATCGCGCCCATTGGAGCTTCACTCATTGTCATAGGCGCGATGGCTTACAACGCGCGCATATCTCAAAATGAGCAGGCAGCGGGTAAATCTTTGGTAAATGCAAGCGTCACAATCGCTTTTGCCGCCATGTGTTTCGCGCAGCTTATGATCGTCATTCAGGCGAGCGGGCCGGGGCTTGATATCACACGGTTTGGCACCCTATTCGTTGGTTTTGTGCTGCTCATTATTGGCAATTACCTTCCAAAATCACAGCGCAATAAATGGTCCGGAATTCGAACCAAATGGACGTTGAGTTCCGAAGATAATTGGACAAAGACCCATCAATTTGCAGGCAGGATATTTATGTTGGCGGGCCTCGCGGCGGTGCTTGTTGGGGTGATCGGTATCCCGGCACCTTACAATCTCGGTATCGCAATTTTTTGCTTGGCAGCAAGCACCATCGCGTCAATTGCATATAGCTACCTCATTCGCGAAAGCGCAGGTGCCGAGTAAGTGTTGCAGCTAAAGTGGTGCCGCTATCGCGCGGCACTGCCTTTTCCCAACGAAATCGGCTGGTAATTGGCAATCACATCACCAATTATGTCGCAAGCACGCTCACGGCCATCTTCCGCACGCAGCTTTGCAGCCATATTCTCGGCGCTATTTTTGAATTCTTCATTGGTTGCCAATTGGCGCAAAGCGTAGGCCAAATCATCGGATGTTAGCTTGCGCAACGCCACAGGCTTTGGGCCACAGCCAAGCACATGTATCCGACGACCCCAAAATGGCTGATCCATTGTTTGCGGCACGACAAAAGTTGGCTTGCCAGCGTGAAGCCCAGCAGATGTGGTGCCCGCGCCGCCATGATGCACGACGCCACGCACATATTTGAACAGCTTGTCATGCGGCGCGCGACGAATGGCGTAGATCGTATCAGGCAAGTCTTCCGGGTTTATACCGCCCCAACCACGCCCAACAACAACACGGCCCCCCCATTTAGCAACGGCGTCTTTCAGTATCTGCGTATTCCGCTCAGCACCAAATGGCATCGACCCAAAGCCGACATAAATCGGCTCGGAGCCATTGGCCAAAAATTCTTTAAAACTGTCGCTTGGTTCCCAGTCAGCTTGGTCTTTTAACTGCCAGTAGCCAGTGACGTGGGCGGTTTTGGGCCAATCGTCCGGTCGATGGCTAACTTGGGATGAATAGGCGTAAAGCGCAGGCAGATCATGCCCGTGATTGTCCTTGAAAAACCCGCCCTTTTTGCGTGGTTCCATGCCCATCAACGATTTGCGCAATTTATTGCGCGGCCAATCATAAAACATCTGCTGCCAGTTCATCGGCGCATGAGAAATATAATTGAATGCTGGGCCCAAATCGGGACCGTCATAAGCAACAATTGGGAATTCGCTGGTCGCAGTAAGAGGCTGCAGCGCCGACATGATCACCGGAATGTCCAACGCTTCGCCGATATCGATGCAAAAGGTGGTGTTCATATTTGCCATCAGCAAATCGGCACCCTGGGCCATTTCCCATGAACGGCGCGCGGCAATTTCCACAATCTTTTGGCCCTGGCGCATCAGTTTTGGCGCGCTCGTCAGTAGTGTTTTGGTGACGACTTCATCCAAGTTGGATTGTTTTACAAAGGCTTGAATGTTTCGACCAAGCGAGAAAAATTCGAGACCTGCGGTCTCAATCATCTCTTTAAAGTCGTTGGGCGCACCCAGAACAACCGAATATCCTCGATCCCGAAGAGCAACTGCCAGCGCAACATATGGCTGGACATCACCTTGCGTGCCGATCGTGGCGATCGCAATGCGTTTTGCCATCAAAACCTCACTTCCTATAACTCCACAGCGCTTTTGAAGCGCCGCGCCCAAACATCGAACCATTTACAACACCATGCGGCGCAGATAGAACAGCGCAATTGGACACATTTGTTTCGCATAATCAACCAAAGAGGGCAAGTATCATGAGCCAGAAGCTCAACGCCGCACTGCTGGGTGCATCCGGATATACGGGTGCTGATTTGATGCGATTAGGTGTCTTACATCCACATGTTCAATTTAAGGCCCTAACTGCAAACACCCATGCGGGCAAAGCCGTAGAGGACGTGTTTCCGCACTTAGGTGGGGTTGAATTGCCAACTTTGCAACGGGCAGAAGAGCTAGATTGGGCAGAATTTGACGTTATTTTTTGCGGGTTGCCACACGCAACGAGCCAAAAAATTGTAAGTGAAATCATTACAAAAACCGACCGGCCCAAGATTGTGGATATGTCCGCTGACTTTCGCTTGAGAGACCCGGCGCAGTATAAAAACTGGTACGGCAATGACCATATTGACCCAAAACTGCAAGAAATCGCTGCCTACGGACTGACGGAACACAATCGCGACGCGATTCGGGAGAAGCGGATCATCGCTTGCCCTGGCTGTTACCCCACCGCTGTTCTGTTGGCATTGTTGCCCTTGGCCAAAGCCAATTTGATCAATGTGGACGCGATCATTGTGGATGCGAAATCCGGCGTAACTGGCGCGGGTAGGGGACTGAAACAAAATACACTCGCCGCCGAAGCAGGGGAAAGTCTTTCTCCTTATGCCGTCGGCGCCCATCGCCATACTGCCGAGTTGGAACAAGAACTCGGCGCCGTCGCCGGCAAAGAGATCAAAGTCAATTTCACCCCCCACCTTATCCCTATGAGTCGGGGCGAATTGATCACTGCGCACTTAGAGCTATCGAATGGCAAAACCGCGGCCGATTTGCGCAGTGCGCTTGAAACGGCTTATTCGAACGAGCCTTTTGTTAGGGTGTTGAGCGAAGGCAAAATGCCCTCAACCGGCATGGTGCGCGGCTCTAATTCGTGCGTTATCAATGTGTTTGAAGACCGCATTCCGGGTAGAGCAATAGTGATCGCCGCGCTTGATAATTTGGTCAAGGGTAGTGCCGGGCAGGCGCTACAAAACTTCAACGTCGCGTTCGGTTTTGAAGAAACAACAGGCTTAAGCCAACAACCAATGTTCCCTTAAGTTCAATTGCTTACCACTCAAAGCAGAATCATTTTGGCAACATCTTGAATCATTTTGTGAACAGCGCTAACCTTTCAAAAGGTTCAGCGCTGCCTGCTGCGTGCGTCCCGTTGGGATTGGTGAAAGCGCTTTCTGTACTTTGCAAATCGTCAATCATTGCGACGATGTGTTGGCAATGCACGCACTGACAAATTGATCGTCGCCAATGGGACGAATATGTATACTGAAGAACAGATTAAGGGCTACGCGAAAGCCTTGCGCAACGCGCTGTCATCGCGAAATTCAGAATTTTCTCACTCAGATTGCTTGGAAATCATTGCAGAAACGGTCGGCGAGAAAAGCTGGAACCATCTGAGCGCAAATTTGCGGAAAACGCCCAATGAATGTCGAAATAACCAAATTCCCGACGGCTGGTCCTTTATTGGACGGGATCATCTGGAATGCTACAATGCTCGACTTGAAGGGGAGGCCCACGCCAAGGAAATGGTGATTGACTGCATCGAAGCGCGTGCCAACACGTTTGCTTCGCTTATGCAGTTCATTTCTGCAAAAACATATTTGGGAAGTCATATACGAATGGCCGCAGAAGTTGCGACGCGAAACGCTGGGCCCACAAGCCTGTGGATGCGCGTTGATGGAAAGCCGAATAGCACGCTCGCATTCGACAACATGGTCGACGTGGCGCCCTATCGAGCGCTCGAAGGCACCAACGAATGGACACCGCTAGAGCTGGTGCTGGACGTGCCCGACGGTGCAGATATCGTCAACTTTGGTTGTATGTTGTCTGGCAGCGGCATGGCCCGGTTTCGCAACATCAAGTTTGAAAAAGTGGACAATTCGGTCCCGGTGTCTGGTGGACGAAAATATGGTGGTGATGAACCAACAAACTTGGGACTGAACTAATTCACCCAAACAAACTCAATTGCGGAAGCTCGGCGTTATCAACGGCGGGCTTTTCTGCTTTTTTCTTAGGCTTTGGTTTCGACGCTGGTTTCTCAATCGCTTGATTTGGTGTAATTTTTGCCTCTAGCGATTGAGATGAAATCATCGCCAGCACGTCGGCACTTAAGGTTTCAAGCAATTGCGCATATGCCGCTTTTCCTTGCACGCGAAGCGCTTCACCGCTTTTACTTAGGATGAAATGTTTCGCCCGCGCATCGCGCTTGCACGGCTTTACCCGCACCAATTTGCGCTTTTCCAACTTGTCCATCATCGCACTGGCTGAAGCTTTGTTGACGCCCATAGCGGTTACCAAATCATGCAGATGCTGGCCGTGAAAATCATCAGCCGTGCTAAGTACTTCTTGTTCTTTGATTGCGCTTAAATATTCGAATTCGCTGTAACTTAGCCCCAGCGTCGAGCCATGTTTCATCCAGTGGCGATGGGCCTGCCGGTGCAGTGTTTCCAAATGATCGGCGATATTCATATGCAATCCAAAATTTGTACGGTTTCCGTACTAACTTCAAATTAGCGTGGCACGTCAATCACTTGCTTGGGTAGAACTCCATCATAATGCAACTTATCAACCGCAAATCAAGTCATCGTTGCGCAATGACAAACTCTTCCAATAAGACTAGCAGCCAATTTTCTTTCGAATTTTTTGAACGTCAGCAAGTGATTTGCAAACATTCTCGCAAGGAATTCCATCTCCGTCGCCATCTGCTCTCGGGTGGCTTCCTTCGCACCAGTTTTTAACGGCTTGTTGGCAAGTCGAGTAGCTTTTGCAAGTGGCAGCCTGGGCTGAGGTTGTGCTTAGAAATAGTGCCAATATGAATGTCGTAAAAATACACTTTTGCATAAAACACTCCTTTCAATGACCTAATCGCAATACCCTACATCTTAAACGCTTCAGGATTAATTCCAAGCGACATGATAAGTCGTCTATTCCCAGTGGTATAACGGCTACACAAGCCCGAATTTTCAGCGTTTGGTTCTAGATTATCCTTTTAAAAACCATAATTCTTCACAATAGATGCTATAGCGCATTTTACGCAGTACCAGTTAGGTACGTTTCAACATCAACAAGAGGTCGAAAGAGATCAAGATGACCGAAGAATTTCACCGTATACGCAGACTACCCCCTTACGTGTTTGAACATATCAACCCGATCAAGGCGGCGGCGCGAGCGGCGGGAACGGACATTATAGATCTTGGCATGGGCAATCCAGACTTGCCGACCCCCAAGCACATTGTTGAAAAACTAAAAGAAACCGTGAACGATCCGCGTACCCACCGCTATTCGTCGTCTCAGGGCATTCCCGGACTTCGCAAAGCGCAGGCGTCCTATTATGGCCGCCGTTTTGGCGTGAAGCTGGACCCTGACACGCAAGTTGTCGCCACGCTTGGCTCCAAAGAAGGGTTTGCCAACATGGCGTCGGCCATCACCGCGCCCGGTGATGTGGTGTTGGTGCCTAATCCAACTTATCCCATTCACTCATTTGGCTTCATCATGTCTGGCGGCGTAGTTCGTTCTATGCCAGCTGAGCCGAATGAGCACTTCTTTGAGGCGTTAGATCGCTCCGTACGGCATTCAATTCCAAAGCCAATCGCGTTGATTTTGAATTATCCATCTAACCCAACAGCCTATGTTGCGGACCTAGATTTCTATAAACGGGTCGTTGAATATTGCCGCAAGCACGAGATTTTCATCCTGTCGGATCTCGCTTACTCCGAAATCTATTTTGACGGCACACCACCGCCTTCAATTCTAGAAGTGCCCGGCGCTATAGACATCGCAGTTGAATTCACATCAATGTCCAAAACATTCTCGATGCCGGGTTGGCGCATGGGATTTGCTGTCGGCAATGAACGTTTGATCAAGGCGTTAAAACGCGTGAAATCCTATTTGGATTATGGCGCGTTTACGCCAATTCAAGTCGCCGCCGCCGCCGCTCTTAACGGCCCAGATGATTGCGTTTCTGAAGTGCGCGAGATTTATCAACATCGCCGCGATGTGCTGGTCGACAGCTTTGCGCGCGCAGGGTGGGACGTCGCACCACCACCGGCAACCATGTTCGCGTGGACCCCAATTCCCGAGCAGTTCGCACATTTAGGTTCGCTCGAGTTCGCCAAATTGTTGATCAAAGAGGCAGACGTTGCGGTAGCACCAGGTCTGGGCTTCGGTGAATATGGCGACAACTACGTGCGCATCGCCCTAGTAGAAAACGAACAACGCATCCGCCAAGCAGCCCGCAACATCAAAAAATTCATGACTGAGCACGGCAAACGCGGCGATAATGTCGTGAAAATGAGCAAGTAAGACGGCATTTGCACAAGGGATTAATTAGGCGTGCGTCTATCGGACGGGTGCCTTTTTTACTTTCACTCCCAACAATCCCATGCACTACTGTTGACGAATAGGACTTTTCCTATTCTATAGGCGTTTCAACAACAAGAACGTGAAGTTCATGACCGAATTAGACCAGTTTCGTGACCGTGTAGAGCGCTTTATGGAACGAAATGAGTGGACACCAACCCGCTTTGGCCGGGAGTTGGCGTCTGATCCGCAATTTGTATTCAACCTTCGTGAAGGGCGCGAGCCTCGCGCCGAAACAAGAAACAAGATTACCGATATGATCAAAACCATCGAAAAACAATCCACAAATGCTAATGCTCCGATACGTATAGGTGTTGCAGGTGTTGGCACCGTTGGCGCGGCTCTTGTTTCCATTTTGCAAAGCCAGCAAGATGATGTTCAAAAGCGTTTTGGGCGCGATATCGAAGTAACCGCTGTTTGCGCTCGTTCGCGCTCACGCGATCGCGGCGTCGATATGAGCGAAGTCGAATGGTTCGACGATCCTGTTGCCCTCGCAAAGTCTAGCTCTATCGATCTTTATGTTGAACTGATGGGTGGCGAAGATGGTCCGGCGCTAGCCAGCATCCGCGCAGCGCTAGAGGCGGGGATTCCGGTTGTCACCGCAAACAAAGCGCTTATCGCCAAACATGGCGTTGAAATTGCGCGCCTGGCGGAAAAGCATAACACCTCATTCAATTTTGAAGCGGCGGTCGCCGGCGGCATTCCGGTTATTAAAACGTTGCGTGAAGGGCTTGGGCTTGCTCGTGTGCAACGCGTTTACGGCATTATGAATGGTACTTGTAATTATATCCTAACGCGCATGTCCAACGAAGAGATTTCATTCGCGTCATGTCTAAAAGATGCGCAAGAATTGGGATATGCAGAAGCGGACCCAACTTTTGATATTGAAGGGTTTGATACAGCACACAAACTTGCAATTCTTACGAGCCTTTGTTTTGGCGTTGAAATCGCTGCCGATCAAATGTTTGTTGAAGGCATTACCCGCATTGATCAGGCTGATATTAAAGTGGCTGACGACCTTGGTTTCAACATCAAGTTGCTGGGTGTCGCGCAACGCACGTCGGATGGCATCGAGCAACGCGTTCACCCGACATTGGTTCCTAAAACGTCCACAATTGCAGGCATTGATGGCGTGATGAACGCTGTGGCACTTGAAACCAATCATGTGCAAGAATTGTTGATGGCCGGCCCCGGTGCGGGCGGTGAAGCCACAGCTGCTTCTGTATTGGCCGATATTTTTGATAGCGCTCGTGGTACTTTGGTGCCGCCATTGGGTATGCCCGTTGATCAGCTTGCGCCTTATCAAAAAGCCAGCATGCGTGCGCACGAAGGCGGTTACTTTATACGACTAAATGCTAGGGACATTCCGGGCGCACTTGCTGCTATAGCCTCGCGTATGGGGGAAAGTGATATTTCGCTGGAAAGCGTCATCCAACGTCCAGATTTGGTTGTTAGTGACCCTGAGGCGGGTGATGTAGCAACACGGACAGTGGTTTTAATCACGCAAGAGACCATGGAGCAAACCGTGCGTCAAACCCTTGATCGCGTGGCAAAAGACGGTTTCATCGTCGGTACGCCACAGGTTATTCGTATTGAGCGGTTTTAGGCCAATTTGGCCGATCTGCTTATAGTAATTGGTTATGGGCAAACACTTATAAGAGGCGTCGAAAATGGCAACAACTGCAAAATCAGCAAAAGGCCAAACAGCGATTGTTGACCGCAATCTCACATTGGAGATTGTAAGGGTCACTGAAAATGCGGCCATCGCGGCGGCTGAATGGCGCGGCAAAGGCGACGAAAAATCTGCCGACCGTGCCGCAGTTGAGGCCATGCGCAAAGAGCTTGGCAAGGTTTCTATTGATGGCCGGGTGGTTATTGGCGAAGGCGAACGCGACGAAGCACCCATGTTGTTTATTGGTGAAGAAGTCGGCATAGGCGAGGGCGCTAAAGTAGATATCGCCGTTGATCCACTTGAGGGCACAACATTGTGCGCCAAAAACCAGCA
Source organism: Maritalea sp. (assembly GCF_051251695.1). Classification (NCBI taxonomy): domain Bacteria; kingdom Pseudomonadati; phylum Pseudomonadota; class Alphaproteobacteria; order Hyphomicrobiales; family Devosiaceae; genus Maritalea; species Maritalea sp. The sequence goes on from NZ_JBPOEU010000013.1 coordinate 103,416, forward strand.
TGATTCTTTGGCCGTTCTAGCCATGGCCGAACGGGGCGGACTGTTGCACGCGCCAGACGTTTACATGGACAAAATCGCCGTTGGCCCCGGATACGAGCCAGGCATTGTGCAAATCGATCGCTCCATCACCGAAAACGTAAATGCCTTGGCCAAGGCGCGCGGCGTTTCAGCTGCTGAAATCACTGTTTGTGTGCTGGATCGTCCAAGACACTCTAAAATTATTGATGAATTGCGCGAAATGGGTGCCTCGATCAAATTGATCAATGATGGCGACATTGCAGGTGTCATTCACACCACCGACCGAGAAGAAACCGGGATCGACCTATATGTGGGCACCGGCGGTGCGCCAGAAGGCGTGTTGGCGGCAGCGGCTTTACGTTGTGTAGGTGGGCAAATGCAGGCGCGGTTGGTGCTGGACACAGCGGAAAAGCGCGAACGCGCCGCACGCTTGGGCATTGAAGATCCAGACCGTATCTACAACGTTACGGATTTGGCTTCTGGTGATGTTTTGTTCGCCGCAACCGGGGTGACCGATGGGTCGATGCTGGCTGGCGTAAAAATTCGCCCAAACCACTTTGAAACCTCAACAATTGTCATGCGTTCTTGGTCAAAGACAGTACGTTGGATCAATGCACGCCATTTGCGCGACAACTAGGTTTTAGTTTATTCACAGATACTGATAGAGGAGGGCTTCAGCGATGAAGCCCTTCAAGGGGTCGGTTCCGACTGAGTGTGAAATGAAACTCGAAGAGTAATTCGCTACCAACCCTTTGCAAACTATTGGTTATGATATGGTTTGTGTAGCACAAAACTACAGCTTTTCATGCATATAGAGCCTATGTCTCAAACGAACGTTTGCGAAACAACCAAATGACTGGTTTGAGCCCAAAGCAGACTTCGACCAGTAGGGCCTGTTAGCGATTGTATATTCAAAATTGTTTCTATTCAGAGCATTAGCCAAGTTGCCAAGGATATCCACATTCATTACACATCGGGTTCTGAAACAGTGTGAGTTGGGAAAGCCGTAGATGTGCGTAGAATTCGAGGCATGTAGCGACATTCGTTTGGTGGCGGTTTGAAAAACTTATTGAACAAGGCCAGGTCTGCGCAATTTCTTAGTTTGCTTACGGTGATAGTTTTGGGTTCTGGCGTCATTATTCATTTTGCAGGTCAATTCGGATATCGAGAAGAAATGCGAAAATGGGGCCTCACTTTGTCATCGTATACGATGGGGAGTATTCCGGTTATCCAAACTGTTGTCGACGGTTTGAATCAAGACGAATACGTTCATGGATACGCGCAGCTGCCGACGGCTTGCCCATTTCAATTGGGAGTCGATGCTGAGCTAACAAGCATTGTAATAGCAAAGAACCGTCAAGAAGATAACTCTAGTATTACGGTCATTAGTCCATTGGGTAGCTGGGTCATTGCAAACGCCGGCAAGAGTTATGGTGACGACTTTTTTATAGTTGCGTCTGACAGTTTAGATTGTTCCCCTCCAAATTGTGCTGCAACATTGTTTTATGACTCTTGGCAGACTTGCATGTTGGATAGTTTCGGTAGGCGATCGGACGCATTTTAGTACTAATTGGCTTCCTTCGACGTTTTTTAGGTTTCAACGCCGACGACCGCTCTGAGCCCTTTTTGCCAGACTATCACAATACGACTAGTGTCTGCTTAGGAGAAATCCTAACGTGCGACAGTTTCAACATTTGGAGGTTTTTACGTAAAACCTTGAGGGGCTATGATGTCATCTGAAAAAATCAATCAGCTTTACAAACTTAGAAATGAAGACCCTTTAGCAGCCCTATTGTTTCTCAACGAGTTGGGCGATAGTCGGGAAGAACTGTTGCCAAAGGCGGTTGTGCTTATTGATTGTGGCGCCGCTACGAATAACTTTGAAGCTGTCAGTCAAGGCGTTGAGATACTTGGCAGGCTAATAAAAATAGCCAAACCCAATTCTGGACTCTTTTACAATTTGGCAAACGGACTGCAAATCCGTTCGCGGGTAAATGACGAGCTATCATCTCCCGTTGCCGGGCCGCAGTTTGAAGACCGTTTTCAAGCAAGAGTAAATTTCGGAAAGGTCATACGTGATAACCACGCATCTCCCGAACTGAAATCGCAGGCGTTGACCAATATTGGAATACTTCTTCTGGAAACTTCCCGTTGGGTAGAAGCTCTTGATTGCTTTCAGAAAGCGTTGAAAATTTTACCGCGAAACGGGGTCGCTGCATATCAAGAGATGCGGCATTCGATGAGCCTAGCGGGATTGTTTTATAGGAAGACAAAAACTTATCAAAGCTATTGTCATGTCGATACAATGCTTGAGCGCGTTCGACAGCTTTCTGATGTGGTTTCTTCTAACTACGACACCGTAGAGGAATTTTCTGGGAAGGACGCTTTGTCATCGGTTCAGAAAGCCGTTGAGGATGCTGCTAAAATCAAACCTTGTCCCCAAAAGAAAATTGATAATCCATTTTTCGCATTCGTAGCAGAGCAGGGCTTGGCTCTTTCTCTTTATTGTAGCAATGACGAGTTTTCTTCCGGCCGCTTTGATTTGTTGACGATCCCCTCGGTTCAGGCGAAGCCATCCGACAAGCACCATGGTCCTGAAATTTTTGCAATGATTAATGTGATGAAATCTGACTATGCTTTTGCTAGGCAGGTTTTCTTTGACGTATGGGAGTATGACACTGATACGCCGTTCTTTGAGACAACCTCTCGCGCGGATACTTTAGACTATGCCGTGTACGGTGTTCGCTATTCAGCGCTAACAAGTGCGCAACGTATTGTGTTTGATATACTGGATAAAATTGCTGTTGCTCTGGCCTGCTACTTAGATATGGAGAAAGCAAATAAAACTGACTTTACCAAGGTTTGGGGCAGTAAAAAAAAGGGTGAGGGTTTTAAACTACATGAAGAGATCAAAGCTTCTTTAAATTCAGGCAACCCCGGTCTCATTGCGCTCTACAATATTTTTCACGATATCTCCAAAGATGATAGCCGAGGGCACGGTTATATGGAGGCACACAAGACCTACAGAAACACCTCTACGCACCGTTTTTCGGTTCTTCATGATGACATGATTTCCAACGACTATTCTTCTGCATCGTTTGCTGTTGATCATATAGATATTTCAAAGTTTGAGCGTCTAACTCTGGATTCACTGAAACTGGCAAGAGCAGCGCTGTTCTATTTGATAGATATGATCATCTTTGCCGAAGAGGTGAAGCATTCGGATGATGAAACCATTGTGGTATCATCAATAGTCCCCGACCATGACTATATCAGAGGGCGGTAACAGCTCATGGGTAAAGTTTTTGCGACGTAAAGCTGCCTTTGGCGCAAAAGCAGCAAAATGTCGTTTTGTCCGCATTGCTGACCTTAGAGTGTCATTTCGCACTCAGCCGGAACAGACCCCATTTATGTTGGTTTATATTTACAATAAGAACATATAGAGAACAAAAAATGACATGATCATTCTAGGATATCATCCACGCAAGGACCAGCAGGCATTTCACCCGACTTTGATTTTGAGTTTGGGCAATGGCAAGTAAAACATCGCAGACTCAAAGAAAGGTTGGTTGGCAGCAGGGATTGGGAGGAGTTTGATGGCTATTCGCAAACGCAACCTGTATTGGGCGGTAATGGCAATATCGAAGACAATTTACTGGAATTTCCAAGCGGCCCTTATCGTGCCATCGCCATACGTTCGTTTGACACCACAGCTCAAACTTGGGCGATCTGGTGGCTTTCTGCCAATGAGCCGCATCAACTTGATGTGCCGGTCGTCGGTAAGTTTGAGAATGGAGTTGGATCATTCTTTGCCAATGACCGTTTCGATGGAGATCCAGTAATCGTTAGGTTCTTATGGCTGCGCACAGACACAGATTCACCTCGATGGGAACAAGCGATGTCAGTTGATGATGGTGAAACATGGGAAACCAATTGGACAATGGATTTCGAACGCGTTGGCTAAGAATGCATACATTTTTTGTCAATTGTGAGTAGCGTTGGGAAGAAGAAAGCTCTACGCGAGTTTGTCAGTTGCGGATTAGAGGAGCGCCATCGCCATGTTTTCACTCGACGAATTGCTCATATATCGTTAGCACTTAACCTATGTTGCAGCGAAATAAGAACTTTCTTGGGGTCGAAAAGTCCATCTCTGGTCGCCAATGGTTGGACCGGCTGGATGAAAAATCTGTTCGTCTTGCAACCGCCATGTCCCAGCAATTTGAAGTCAGTGAAATTGTTGCGCGTATTTTGGCGGGCCGGGGCGTTGCACTGGAAGAAACCGAACAGTTTTTAACACCCACCCTTCGCGATTTAATGCCGGACCCTAATCTGTTGACCGGCATGGAGCCATTGGTGGATCGGCTTGTTCAAGCGGTTCAAAACAATGAGCAAATTGCCCTGTTTGGTGACTATGATGTTGATGGCGCCACTTCCGTCGCATTGGCAACGCGGTATTTCACCGGAGTGGGCCTTGACCCGCTAATTTACATTCCAGACCGGATATTTGAAGGCTATGGCCCTAACAATGGCGCTATTGATCAACTGATAGACGATGGTGCAAACTTAATCATCACGCTGGATTGTGGCACAACAAGCCACGGGCCAATAGAACATGCCAAAGAGCGCGGCGTCGACATTTTGGTGATCGATCACCACATGGTGGATGGGGAACTGCCCAAGGCGGACGCATTGGTCAACCCAAATCGGCCTGACGACATTTCGGGGCTTGGGCATTTGTGCGCCGCAGGTGTTACTTTCATGGTGCTTGTCGGGCTAAACCGAAAATTGCGGGAAGTTGGCGTTTCTCCTTTGCCAGACCTAATGGGCATGACCGATTTGGTTGCTCTTGGAACCGTTTGCGATGTTGTGCCGCTTAAGGGTCTAAACAGAGCCTTCGTACAGCGCGGCATTGATATTATGCGCAAAGGGTCGAACATTGGCATCGGCGCGCTGGCGATGGCTGCTCGGGTATCTGGGCCGCTTAACCCCTATCACCTTGGTTTTGTTATTGGTCCGCGCATCAATGCAGGTGGCCGAATAGGCGACGCAAGTATTGGCGCGAAATTACTTTCCACCAGCGATGAACATGACGCGATGCACATGGCAGCCCAGCTTGACCAGTTAAATGCTGAACGCCAGAAAATCGAAAAACAAGCGGTTGACGAAGCTATCGCGGTAGCGGACGCAGAAATTGGCGACGGGGAAGGGCCTCCTGTGCTTGTCATGGCGTCGCCAGATTGGCATCAAGGCGTTGTTGGACTTGTTGCATCGCGTTTAAAAGAACGCTTCAACCGACCTGCATTTGCTATTTCACAGCGCCCGGATGGCAGCGGCACCGGTTCTGGCCGATCTATTCCAGGTGTCGATCTAGGCGCTGCGGTGCTTGAAGCTGTTGCAAAAGGCATCATCACAAAAGGCGGAGGCCATGCCATGGCTGCTGGCATTTCAATCGGGTCTGGTGAAATCGGTACATTTCGCACTTTCCTGAGCGAAAAACTGGTCAGCTCAGTTGGTGAGGCGCAGCAGGATACAGGCATAAAGATCGATGCGGCACTGACCGCGCGTGGCGCAACGATAGATTTCATGCATGCCATTGAAAAGGCGGGCCCATTTGGCGCAGGCAATTCGGGCCCAGTTTTTGCGTTACCCGCCCACCGCGTCACTTTTTCAGACATTGTTGGGGTTGGCGGACATGTAAAAGTCAGCCTTGTTTCCCAAGACCGCGCGCGTCTTAACGGTATCGCATTTCGAGCAGCTGATACGGCACTCGGACAATTTCTGTTAGAAGCAAGAAATTCTGATCCGATTCATATAGTTGGCACGTTATCTATAAACCATTGGCAGGGCCGCGAAGAGGTTCAGCTAAGAATTATGGATGCAGCACCAGCCGGATAGTATCAAGCCATGCAAGACCCAGAAATTAACGCTATTTTGATGGCCCGCAAATTGGGGTTGCATCAAAAAAAAGCCTCGTTAAACTTATATTTGTAAATTGAGGAGGCTTGGCTGTACCAAGTTCTAAGATGATTGGCGCAACTTCGCGCACTGAATCAGTCATTGAATCAACGTCTTAGGGTTTGATTGTACCAGGTTTATAAAATGAGTGACTTTGCTTTAGACCACGCGAAAAATTCACCAACATTGTCTGCCAAAATCATGTCGGCAATTGTTGGATTTATCGGCAAACGTTCTGTTGGCCGGATTAAAATTGGACATCTAAAAATAGTTTTACCCTCGGGGAAAAGCATCTCGTTGGGGGATAAATCCAATGATGGCCCAAAGGCGATTCTTCGTCTGAACAACTTCAATGTCATATGGGAAGCAGCGCAGCGCGGAACGGTGGGTTTTGCAGCCGCTTACATGAACGAGGATATCGAGTGCGATGACCTTGTGAAAGTATTCTCGTTTTTCTTGCTCAATCGCGATCAATTGGTTGGCTCTAAACCGAACTTTTTCAAGCGTACTGCTCAAGACATGGCTTACCACCTGTCGCGGCAAAACACCAAAGAGGGCTCGAAGAAAAACATTTCCGAGCACTATGACCTTGGAAATGACTTCTATGCCCTTTGGCTCGACCCCACGATGATTTATTCATCGGCGTATTATACTGATGAAAATCAAACACTTACCGAAGCGCAATGGGCAAAGAATCACCTCGTTGCGGATTTGGCTGGCCTTAAAGAGGGCCATTCTGTCCTCGAAATCGGATGTGGTTGGGGCGCGTTTGCAGAAACGGCAGCCAAAGATTACAAAGCGGAATTAAAGGGGATAACCCTTTCAACCGAACAGCTTAAATACGCTAAAGATCGTATGGAAAACAAGGGTTTATCCGATCTCACCGATTTAGTGATCGAGGATTACCGCGACACAATTGGTCAGTTTGATCATGTTTGTTCAATCGAAATGATTGAGGCAGTTGGCGAAGAACATTGGCCCGCCTATTTCAAAACGGTACATGACCGTTTGAAACCGGGTGGCACGGCTGCGATTCAAGCGATTACCATCAATGAGAGCGATTTCGAGGACTACCGAAAACACGTCGATTTCATTCAGCGCTATATCTTTCCCGGCGGCATGTTGATGACGGAAAAAGCGATGAAAGATCAAGGCGATGCGGTTGGTTTGAAGTTGGAAAAACAAGAGCTTTTCGGCCAGTCTTACGCAACGACATTACGCATTTGGCGTGAGCAGTTTTTGGCGGCTTGGCCGGAAATCGAGAAGCTTGGCTTTGACGACGTTTTCAAACGCAGGTGGATCTATTACCTGTGTTATTGCGAAGCTGGATTTGCCGAAGAAATGATCGATGTTGGGGTCTATCAATACCGCCGGATCGACTGAAACGGAGCGGGGATAAGTGGGTGAAACATGTCCCACTTTGTTTCACTTAGTTCGCTTTAGTTTGCCGAATTTCCTGAAACGTCCCAACTTAGTTTCCTGTCTTATCAGCCCGATTGTTGTCGTGCGCTTCCATCCGTTTTTGAAATTGGCGTTGTTCCCATTTGGGACCCAGCAGGTTCAAAAATCCGAACACAGTTAAAAAGTGCATCGCGACGGCAAATCCCCAAGGAAAAATCGCCCACACGACCCACCATACGCCCGGTGTAAGCCACGCATTGAACGCCACAAGACACGGTGCGACAATGACGAAGACGATTAGATGCCGGTAAAACTCTTTGAGGTTTTTCACATATTTGATGGCTTCAGTTTCGCGGTAGGATTTTTGGTCGCCATCTATTTCTAAATCCGCATGCTCAGCTATTTGATTTTGCATCTCTTGCTCCTTAATCAAATCTGCCACATTGGTTTCGAAAACGGACGCAAGGCACTTTAAAGACTCCAAGTTTGCGGATTTGCCGCTTTCGATACGTTGGACCGTACGGGCGCTCAGTCCGGCGACTTCTGCCAACTGTTCCTGTGTCCAACCTTTATCAATTCTTCGTCTTGCTATGCTCATTTTTAAATCTCAATTTGTGGCAACGACTGATTATCGAATTGAAGGATGGGTGAACACGACATTTGTGCGACAGGTTCACGACATTGATCAGACATGCCAGTTTTCCCTAGCTTTTCATCCTATTTGAAATGAAGCTCATCAGCCTTCCATATATGGCGTCTGGCAATGCTGCCATCAAGCGCATGGGCCAAATCAGGCGTTTGGGGAACGCGACCTCGAACCTGCTTGGATGACACAACCCGTCCCATATCCGATCAATTGCTTTTTCAAGCGGCATGAGAAATGGCATTGGAAATTGATTGCGTTGGGTAAGCGGCGTGTCGACGAAGCCGGGCAAAATCAGTTGGACATCAATCCCTTGTTTGGCGTGTTCAAGCCTTATGCTTTGCGCCAGATGGGCCAAAGCAGATTTTGTAACCCCATAGCTTGTGGTTCCCGGTAGGGCCCGAAATCCAACTGGTGATCCAATGAGTGCAATATGCCCATTCTCGTGAGTGCGCATTTGGTTCAAGATCGGTTCTAATGTCGCCGTGCAGCCCAGCAGGCCAACATCTAGGGCATTGCTGATCTCATTGTGCAAACCCTCTTGGTTGCCGGCACTCACTGCACAAAACACATATAGGTCAATTGGTTTTGCTCGGTCGCACAGCTGATTGGCTGCCAGTTTGCAAGCAGCATGGTCGCTGACATCAAGTGGAAGCGACGTGATGGAATTATGTTGGGTGGCAATTTGATCGAGAAGCTCTACGCGTCTAGCTGAAATGACAACGTCATATCCCTCGTTCGCCAAGCGAACAGATAGAGCTGCGCCCAATCCAGAACTTGCACCGATCACCCATGCTGTTTTCCGCTGGGCGACTGCCATTAGTTTGCCTTAGCCAAATCTGGCTTGACCAAGTCAGTTGGGCGCGGCGTGTAGTTTGTGCCAAGATAAAGTTCATATTTCAATAATGGATAGCCTAAACGCTCAACCATGAACTCATCGATTTTTTTTAGCTCTTCAAACCGCTGTTGGGTTTCACCCATACTGCCAAACTCGTCTTGTAGAATAAGCCCTGTGCCGCCTGCAATTGCTGCGCGATCTTCCCAAATATCAAATTGGGTTGGGCGGCCTTCAATCGCGGTTATGTCGGTGCGGCGCATGGCGAAGGAAAGCTGAGAAGCTGATTGAAACCGCGTTGCTGCCACGAATGTAGGTTGATGCACTTGCTCAGCTTTTTCAACAAACTGGGCAATCTCATCCCAGCCATAAACGGTCGCCGCTTCAATATCGCGTTGCCCCAACAGATTGGCGACGGGGGCGACCGTGTAATTGATCCCGACGAGCGTGATCAGCACAAGACCAAACCAAATATGCGCAAGTGCCAGCCACCGCTTCATGGCAAGCACAGGCAACATCACCAACATCAAAATGTAAGAAAGGTCGCTCCAGTACCACAGGGTAAAGGAGAAAAACGCGATGAACATAAAGGTTCCGGTCGACATAATGGTGACCAGCCGGGCCAGCCAAATGCCAATGCCGTAAAAGTCACCTTCTGTTTTTTCCCTAAACAATCTGATGAAGGGCGGCACCAAAAAAGGGCCGAAAAGCACGATGGTGACCAACACGAAGTTGAAAAAACTGTCGGAATTGAAAGCTGACAGCCAATCAGACCCGTGTCTATCGTTTAGATGAAAACCAAACGAAGCGAAGGAGCGGTTGTAATTCCAATAAAGCGTTGGGACTTGCATGATCACAGTAAGCAGGCCCGCGAAATAGATATGCGGTCTCGCTAATATGTGTCGCAATTTCGGGTGGCCAATGACCAACAGGGCGATGGCTAAACCCATGAACACAGCACTATATTTCGTAAGCCCCGCCAGACCCAAAAGAACAGCACCAGCATAAAGCTGATAGAGCTTTGCATTTTTTGACGACGCTTCGTCGCCCAAATAGCAAGTGAAGAAATACATCGCACCCAGTGACACGAAAATCAACAGATGGTCGTGATAAACCAAGGTGGTCCATACAAATATAGTGGGTGAGGTGGCGATCATCAGGGTGATGAACAAAAGGCCCTTGCGCTGATTGAGGGGAACAACGCGCGCCGCATAAAGCCACAAAAACCATACAGAACCAATTGCGGTCAAAACGGAGGCTATCCGTAAGCCAAACAGCGACGTGCCGAACACCGCGTCTGTGAGGCCCAAGAGCCAACCAGCAAGTCCTGGATGGTCGAAATAGGAAAGAGCAGGGTTTTGGCCCCAGAGCCAGTAATAGGCTTCGTCGCCAAGCGGATGCATTGTAAAGCTGGTAATCAGCTTTATCGCGACCAGATAGACCAGCACGGCGACCATGAACTTGTTTGAAAAAGGAATTTGCACGCGCTGCGTCATATCCTTTGATCCATCCGCGTTTGACCCAACTGTCTTGGCCATATGCGCCCCTTATTCACCGCCAATACTTGCTGATTGCTATAATAGGTTTAGGCGAGGAGGGCCAGAACTCATTATCTCTCTATCGTGCCCGTGCGTCTGATCTTCTTTTGCAGCAACATCACCGCATACATCAGCGCCTCAGCGCTTGGTGGGCAACCCGGCACATAAATGTCAACGGGAATCAATCTATCGACGCCACGTACTGCAGAATATGAATAATAGTAGTAACCACCTCCATTGGCGCATGAGCCCATGGAGATCACGTATCGCGGCTCCGGCATCTGATCATAGATTTTGCGCAATGCCGGCGCCATTTTATTGGTGACCGTGCCAGCGACAATCATCAAGTCGGCCTGTCGCGGCGTTGCTGGGAAGGCCATGCCCAAACGTTCAAAGTCATAGCGTGACGTTAAAAACTGCATCATTTCAACAGCACAACAAGCAAGGCCGAAGCTGAGCAGGTGAAGTGATCCTGTGCGGGCCCAATTAATCAGTTTAGAAGAGGAGGTGACCAAAAACCCCTTGTCGGCAAGTTGATCTGAAAAGGTACTCCAATCATCATTGGATTGACGTTGACTAGATAAAGTTGGCGCATCTGAATTGTTCATGCTCTGGTTCCATTGTTTCCATGCGAGAACAATTTCGGTTTTGGCAGAAACAAGATAGAATGAATGCGACATGGTAGGCCTAGCAAAAACTTTGATGTCTGAAATCGATAAATCAAAAGCCAAATCTGAGCTGCTTTGGCCACAGGGTGACATTGCTGCCTGTATGCCCACAGGTGTTGTGCGCGATACGCGCGGTGCAAACCTTGGCTTTTCTGATCGATTTAACAATTTTCCCAAGTCTCCCTATTGCGCCATTTCATGGATATTAAAGGGCGATTGTCGTGTTTCTGAAGATGGGGGTGCCGATCCAGAATGTTGGTCGCCGCTACCTCAGGTTTTTGTGAGCGGCCCTACGAACCAGCCCACAATCTCTTGGAACGAGGGCGATGTTTACGCAGTCACATTGGGGTTTCTGCCAGATGCCTGGTTTGCGCTGACAGGGATCGACGCTTCAACAATTGCAAATAAGTACATTGATGCAGGTAAAATTTTACCCAATGAGCTTTTGCCTTTTCTGGATATTTTCACTGTAGATGGAGATGCTCAGGAAGAGTTTGCTCATCTTCAGCAGATATTGGCCCCAATCTGGGCCAAGAGACGGCCCAGCCATGCAATCATTCCCAACGGCTTGGTGGATTGGATGCGCCAGGGGCTTATGCAATTAGCGACCGGCGGTGTTGGCCGCAGCACGCGACAAATTCAACGCCGGATTAAGCACTGGACAGGTTTGACGCAAAGGGAATTACAATCTTATGCGCGGGGCGAAGAGCTTTATAAGAGTTTCATTCATCGGCGGGAAAACGATGATTTCAGTTTTTCCCAAATTGCCGTTGAAAATGGCTATGCCGATCAATCTCATTTAGGGCGTGACGTAAAACGGATAACCGGTCTATCGCCTAAGCAACTGAATGAATTAATCGATCACGAAGAACGGTTCTGGTATTTTCGCCTGCTCTATGAGTTTTACGGATAGCCGTTCGCCAGTTCTCGTTGAAGATCAGCGAATGAAGTCCTCACCCAAATAGATATCGACCTTGTTGATCAATATGTCATCGCGTTTAAACTCTACACTGGTCAGTTGTGTAAACGTCTTGAACCGAGCCGCTGTTTCTTCCAAATCACCAAACTGATCATGCAGAACAATTGCGCGTTCGCCTATCTCTAGGTTTTTGCGATCTATAAAGGTGAAATGAGTCGGGCGCGGCGACAGGTCATAAATATCAGTACGGTTGAGTTCGTGCGCGAGTTGACCCGCAGTTGAATAGTGGGTCGTTGCAATCGCCGCGTCAGGATATTCAGCCTTAAGGCGCTTTATTTCAGATCCAAATTCAGACCAACCATAAACACGCGCCACCTCAGGGCTTTGCCCGCCCATCACCATTTCAATTGGTGCGTAACTGTAATTAAACGTCGCGTAGACAATGAAAACAGCACCCAACATGAAATGAATAGCTAAAAGCCAAACATTGCGCACCAGCATAGGCAAGAATGGCAGCATGAGCGCATAAGCAATGGAACTCCAGTACCAATGGACGGTGCCTCTGGTTGCTAACGCCAGGAACGTGATGAACGAGAGTGCAATCGTCAGTCGTGCGATCCAAATCGCTTGCTGGCCAAATTCATTCAGTGGTTTTTGTGGTCGAAAGATCATCAATAGCGGGATGAACAAAACCGGACCAAAATAAATGAGCGTGGACAAGACAAACCGCGTGAACGTAACGGTGTTGAATGTCGAGAAAAGCGGCTGCTCAAAACGGTCAACCAGATGCAGCTCAAAAGAAGCAAACCCGTTTTGAATGTTCCAAATCAGAACGGGCGACAGCATGGCGAGGCATAATATGCCCGCTAAATAGATATGTGGGCGCTGGAGCAAGGCGCGCAGTTTTGGGTGGCCTATGACCAGCATTGCAATGCCAACCCCAATGAATGCTGCATTGTATTTTGCTAGCGCTGCTAAGCCCAACATCAAAGCGGCTAAATAAAGTGGCGCAACAGAAGTGTCTTTGTCTTTTGCAAAGGCGCTGAAATAGTCACTGAACGCATAAGCCGCCGCAAGACCCAAGAAAATCAGTAGGTGATCGTTATAAACGATAGATGTCCAAGCAAACAGCGTGGGGGAGGCCAAGAACGCCGCAATCATAATCAGAAATGAAACGGTCGCTCTTTCCGGAAATAAGCGCTGGGCGAACAACCAATAGACATAAAGGATGCCCACAAAACTGATAAAAGTTGGGATGCGCATGCCCAATACATTGTTGCCAAACAGCTGGCTGGTGAGACCAATGATCCATGCGTTCAGGGGCGGGTGGTCAAAATAGGAAAGTGCGAATTGTTGCCCCCACACCCAATAATAGGCCTCGTCTGCGGCTACGATAGTGATGGCGCTGAATAAGACCTTGGCAAGCAAGAAGACAATTACAATCGCCAACAGTGGATAGTAGCGCCGCTCTAGCGCAAATACATTTGGCCAATGCACGGCACACATCCTCAAATTTGCACCCAATTGCTTTGGGCCAACAACTGGGTAGCAGAACTTTGTCACCAAGCGCCAGATGTCGTTGAATTCCGCGCACAAAAAAACCGGCCATAAAGGCCGGCTTTTGTTTCGCCCAACTAACAAAAGTTGGTGCGCCCTACGGGACTCGAACCCGTGTTTCCGCCGTGAAAGGGCAGCGTCCTAGACCACTAGACGAAGGGCGCTAGCGAACTGTGAAGACCGTATATTGGCCTCTGACGAAAGACGCAAGAGGCAATTTGGTTTTTTTGTATATTTTTCCAAAAAATGCTGATTTTTCAAACGAATTTGACGAGTTTGGGATCAGCAACCCTTAAATAAAACCGGGCGACGGTAACCGCGTGGCCGACCTCTTATGTCCACATGAACAAATTTTCGACCGGGATAACAACCAAGACCGCCAACTTCACCGGTTTTCTTTAAAAAGGCGATCAGCTTAGATTTTGAAACACCGGGGATGAATATATCCGCCGCCATGCATTTTTGATGGAAAGAGCCCCAAGCACCGCCAACTTTCCAGTTGTGGAACGGATTACGGTATCCTGATGTGACGATTGGTTCTCTGCCAAAATGCATTCTAGCTTTCCACAAAATAAAACGGAGTTTGGGCAAAAGGCAAAATGTTTGCACCTTTGAATGCTCAACATAAACGCCAAATTTCTTTTTATATTGCGGACCACCAGACAATCCACCAAGCGATGCACAGCCGGTCAGAATGGTTAGGCTTATTAAAATGGCAATGCACAGGCGCATGATTGGCTCGTAACTTCATGTTTTGGTTTCTTAGAAAACGAGCCGTTAATATAAACCGGCGATGCCTAATCGCCGGTCAATAAGGATAGTTAAGATTTTATCTTTTTGAGCAATTATCGGTTTACCATTCGCCGATGTTAGCCATGGATGCCCAAGGCTCTTTCTGCTCTAGATCACCTTCTTGCAATAGCTCAATCGAAATATTGTCTGGAGAGCGAACAAACGCCATGTGTCCATCACGCGGTGGGCGATTTATAGTGTAGCCCATATCCATCAAATGCTGGCAGGTGGCGTAAATATCTTGCACACGGTAGGCGAGGTGGCCAAAGTTTCGTCCACCATCATATCCTTTTTGATCCCAGTTGTGGGTGAGTTCAATCTCGTTTTTCTCTTCTCCCGGAGGGGCAAGAAAGATCAGCGTAAATCGGCCTTTTTCATTATCAAAGCGCCGTGTTTCTTTCAAACCAAGCCCTTCGCAATAAAATTTCAAGCTCTCATCGACGTCCGAAATTCGGACCATTGTGTGCAAGTATTTCATACTGATTCCTCGTTAATTGGTTTGACCATTTAATATCACGGACTGGCTGTTCAGCAATCACGATATTTGAATATTAAAATCTTAGTTCCATATGTTGTTGATGTAGTGGTGTTTTTAATGATCGCGTACGGTTAAGTCCCCATGCGCATTTTGCGTTGGTTAACAAAATCTAATTATTTGCTTAACAAATTGCTCTGAATCGGACAAACTTGGATATTAGTAAAGTGTAACCTGCTTGTGGTGGGG